>DATDWV010000096.1:0-4006 GCA_035289505.1 Patescibacteria group bacterium
AAGCCGGATATCGCCGTCCCCCACCCATTTGCCGCTTGAAACAAAAAATTGAGCGGCAAAAAATAAAGCGCCAATCATCGCGGCTAAAATTAACTGCCACCAAACCATACCCAAATAAAGATTAACTAAAAAAGCAAAAATCATGGTCGGAATCGTGATTTGATCCAAAATTTGAAAAGTTTTTAAGTCATAAGCAAAAATCACGATTAATACCGCGCTAAATATTGCGTAAACAATAAATTGTTCGCTTAATCCATAGCGCCAAAAAAGCAAAACCAAAAGCAGGGCGGTTGCGATTTCCACTAGTGGATACTGTAAAGATATTTTTTTTTGGCAATGCCGGCATTGGCCGCCTAAAAGAATAAAACTTAAAACCGGAATGTTGTCATACCAAAAAATTTTTTTTCGGCAATGCGGGCAAGCCGAACGGCCAAACCAAATTGATTGATTTTTATCCAGCCGATAAATCACCACATTTAAAAAACTGCCAATAATGAGCCCGAGGAAAAAAATGATAATTACCATTAATAAAGACTTAAAGCGTAAAGCGAAAAACAACGTAAAAAAAATTACAAATTCCAAATCACAAATTTCAAATAAATCTCAAATCACAATATTCAAAATCCCTCACCCGGCCTTCGGCCACCCTCTCCCCGCCGGCGGGGAGAGGGGCTGGGGGTGAGGGGGTTTGTAATTTAAAATTTTGGTTATTGTAATTTATTTGTAATATTGTAATTTATTTGTAATTTGGTGCTTAATTATCTATATTCATTTTACCTAAAAAATCACCTTTTCACAAATCTATTTTTCACCCCGTTAGAAATTTAATAAACAACTTGTTTTTAAGGAAAATATTTAACGGGTTATTCATTTTAAATCAGATTAAAAAGTTTTATAAATTTCTAACGGGGTAAGCTAAAACAACCCCGCGGCCGCGGGGTTGTTTTTAATAACAAAGATTAAAAGATTTTTAAATCTTTAATTCAGATTAATGAGTGCAGGCCGCGCTGGTAATACCGGCTTCTGTCGCGCAGTTTACGCCCGCGCTTAAGCCGCCGACTGCTCCTTCAAGGTAAAGCCAGATTTCGTAAGTCGTTTCTGGTCCAGCGGCTGGCAAACCGCTGTAAGAATAATGGCAAACACCAGTGGAACCGCTGGCGCATTCAGCTGTGGTCGCGCTTGGATCAGCCGGAATTAATCCCATATAAGTGGTGCCAGAGGCAGCGGCCGCGATTTCACCGGTAGAACTAAGTGTATCACAAGCCGTAGTACAATCAGTCAAGCCGCCTAAAGCCAATGTCGTACCAGTCGGATAGGCTTCCACGTCATTATAGAAAAGCTCCAAAGCGGTTTGGACTTGCTTGATATCCGCGACCCGCTTGGCATCCCGCGCTTTTTGCCGCGCGGAATTCAAAGCCACCACGGCCAATGTGGAAAGCAAACCAATAATGGCAATCACGACGAGCAATTCAATTAAGGTAAAACCTTTTTTGGTTGAAAAAATGGATTTCATTTTTCCACCTCCTTTCTTCGCGACAAAGCTTTTTTTAATGTCTTTACAGCGTTTTTCGCGAAATTTTAATGATTAAAAGTTATTAACAACTAATTTTATTATAACAAAAAACGTAAAAAGGAGCAAAGAAGTCAAAAGGCAAAAGACAATCTGACTTTTTACAAGCTTGAGGCCAAATTATACATCGGCAGAATAATGGCGGCGACTAAAATCCCGACGGCCACGCCCATTATAACCATCACTAACGGCTCCATTAAAGTCACTAAATTGGCGACTAAATTATTCACTTCTCTGGTATAAAAATTGGCTAACTTGTCCAAAATATCGTCTAAGCGCCCAGTTTTTTCCCCTAAATTAAGCATTTGCGAAACCATGGGCGGCACCCGTTTGCTCGCCAAAAAAGCCGTGGCAATGGGATTGCCGTCTTCCACTTGAGTGGTGGTTTCTTTGATTAATTGACGGAAAACTTCGTTGCTGACCACCTCGGAAACAATGGCTAAGCTTCTGGTCAAAGGCACGCCGCCGGTCACCAATGTGTGCAAACTTCGGGCAAACCGGACTAAAATGATTTTTTGATAAAGCGAGCCAAAAATCGGCAAGCGCAAAATAAAATCGTCCCAAATCGCTTTGCCTTTTGGCGTTTTAATAAAAGAGCGCCAGGCAGAGACTAAAATTATCACCAATACAAGCAAAAGCCACCAAAATTTGGACAAAAAGCCGCTGACCGAAATTAAAATTTTAGTGGAGATGGGCAATGCCACGCCGCTTTCCGTTAAAACTGCAGTCAATTGAGGAATGACAAAAATCATCATTAGACTGCCGACAATCACCAGCCCGCCGACAATAAAAGCCGGGTAAATCATGGCGCCGCGGATTTTTGAAGACAAATCATAATCTTTTTCCTGCTGATCCGCCAAATAATTTAAAACTTCGTCTAATTTGCCGGAGGTTTCGCCGGATTTCACCAAATTAATAAAAAATTCGGAAAAAACTTCGGGATGGCGGGCCAAAGCGGCGGAAAGTTTGGCGCCGCCTTCCACGTCATCAGCGACTTCAGAAATAATCGTTCGTAAAACCGGATTTTCAGCCTGATTGATTAAAATTTTTAGCCCCGGCACCAAAGGAATGCTGGCGGAAATAATCACTGATAACTGCCGGGAAAAAACCACCAAATCTTTAGCTTTGACTTTCGCCAAAAATTTTAAAGAGCGCTCAAAAAAACTGATTTTTTCTTCAGTTAAAGACAAAATCGTTAAATTTTCATCAGCCAAAATTTCCGCCGCCACTTCCGCGGAAGCGGCTTGGATAACACCGACTTTTGTGTTATTTTCAGGGTCACTGACTTTGTAGCGAAAGTAGGGCATGTTTATCTAAATTGGTTTAAAATTTTCCGGTTCAATGGCGTATTTTGCGGCAACGTCGGGCAAAACCGCGCCGGATTTCACCAACTCCGCCAGCGCCTGATCCAAGCTGATCATGCCTTCAGCCCGGGAACTTTGTAAAACCGTCATTAGTTGCTTGATTTTTCCTTCTCGCAGTAAAGCGGAAACCGCTTCGGTGGCCAATAAAACTTCAGCGGCAGTCGCTAAACCGCCGCCGGTTTTCGGAATTAACCGCTGAACAACCACCGCCAAAAGACTGTCAGCCAAAAGAGTCAAGGCCCGATTTTTTTCCGCGACCTGAAACTCGGCTAAAATTTCTTCAATGGTTTGCGTCACCGACATTGTCGTTATCGTTAAAATCACCAGCCGGCCCGAAGCCGCCACTTCCAAAACCAAGGGTAAAATTTCTTTTTCCATATTCTCACCGACCGCCACGACGTCAACATCGGTTTTTAACACTGAAAGCATGGCCGCCTTAAAAGAATTAACGTCAACGCCGACCTCGCGCTGTTCAATTAAACTTTGCTGATTGCTGAAAATGTATTCAATCGGGCGCTCAATCGTCACGATATTAACTTTTTGATTTTTATTGATTTCTTCAATCATCGCCGCCACCGTCGTGCTCCGGCCCGAACCATAAGGCCCGCCGACAATAATTAATCCTGATTTTTTTTCCGTTAAATTAAGGATTGACTTGGGCAGGCCTAAATTATTTAATGGCGGCATTTGAGCCGGAATCAAGCTCGTCGTCAAAGACAAAAAACTTTTCTGAAAGAAAAAATTAATTTTGACCCGAAATTTTTTGTCAATTTCTTTAACTAAAATAATTTCTTTTTTGTTTTTAAGAATTTTTTTCTGCTCTTCATTGAGCCAGCCATCGGCTAATTTATCTAAAAAATCATTAGTCACCAGCGCCTCATCTTTTAATTCCACCAACTGATCGTCAATTCTTAAAACCGGATAAGCGCTCACGACTAAATGAAGATGCGATGCCTTGCGTTTGGCCGCGGCAGTCAAAATTTTATTGATTAAAACATTAACAGATGAATCCATAAGTTAGCTGTTAGCTGTTAGCTGTTAGCTGTTAGCTGTTAGCTGTTAGGGTATTATA
>DATDWV010000097.1:0-5987 GCA_035289505.1 Patescibacteria group bacterium
GGCTACTGAAAACCAAGTTACTTTAATTTTGAGCCAAAAAAATACCACTATTGAATGTAAAATTCCTAAGTGTCTTTATCCCATCGAAACTGGCGAAACTGATACTCGCGGATGCCCAATCTATCAGTGTTCATCTCAACCGCCGCGAACTTGCCTAACTTACAGTCCTCCACCACCTGCCCCAGATTGGTGTAAAGGTGGCGAGATTATCCTGAACACAATTGATGAAAATG
Source organism: Patescibacteria group bacterium (assembly GCA_035289505.1). Taxonomy (GTDB): domain Bacteria; phylum Patescibacteriota; class Patescibacteriia; order Buchananbacterales; family UBA6539; genus HO2-39-17. The sequence continues at coordinate 234 of DATDWV010000097.1, forward strand.
GCTGCCAGGGACCGCCAATTTGCAAAATGCCGAGTGAAGAAACTGAATCGTCAAAAACCACGACCGAGGCTGAATCGGAATCAAATTTCTTTTCGCCAATCTTAAAATCATTGGAAAATATTTTTGGGAAAGATTAACCGCTTGACTAAATTATCCAAGTCTGCTAAGTTGTCTATATCCTTAAAATTACAAAACCAATGAAGCGTGTCCCCGATTTTATATCGGGGGTTGGGCACGCTGAGGTGATTTCTGCTCCGCCAGCTGGCGGAAGTGGAAATCCGGCGGCTTCCGTAACCATAAGCTAAGATGTGTTGGCAACAAAGCATCTAAAAGTGATCCACCAGTTGGCGGATAACAAGGGTGGTACCGCGAGGTAAAATCTCGTCCCTTTGATATGATAATTGCAGTCATATTTAAAGGACGGGATTTTTTTGTTCCGTAAACTTGAACCTTAGACAAGGAGGGCAATAACTATGGCTTGGGGTAGCACTAGCGCCATCAACTTGATTTATGTTGGAGGCGAGGAATGTCCAAACGGGGAATGCCGAGGCAAGCTATGTCGTCATGGCTTAATGGGAACAATGGGTCATTTTGTCGCTCAATGTTCATCTTGCCAGACAGTTTTTTGCGCTCGATGCGGCCAGGTGGCACAGCCAGATGGCGACGGCAAATATCGCTGTCCGGTCAAACACCAAAACCATTAGTTAAATGCCGTAGGTCAAGGGGAGGATCAATAATTGATTCTTCCCCACTTTTTTCATCACTTTACATAACCACAAATTAATAATAAAATTAAATGTATGGCAAAAGAAATAATTCTATCCGGCATTCAGCCCACGGGAAAACTTCATATTGGAAATTATTTAGGGGCGCTGAAAAATTTCGTTGAATTGCAAAAAAACAACGATTGCTATTTTTTTATTGCCGATTATCATTCTATTACGGAAAATTACGATCCGAAAATAAAGCAGCAGCAGGTGATTGAATTGGCCAAAGATTTTTTAGCCGCCGGCCTTAATCCCAAAAAATCAATTATTTTCGTCCAATCCCACGTGCCCGAACATTTGGAGTTGGCTTGGATTTTTAATTGTCTGACACCAATGAGTTATTTGGAGCGAATGACTCAATTTAAAGATAAGGCCAGTCGGCAAAAAGAAAATATCAATGCCGGGCTTTTTGATTACCCGGTTTTGCAGGCCGCCGATATTTTAATTTATAAAACCACCAGCGTGCCGGTGGGCCAAGATCAAGACCAGCATTTGGAATTAACCCGCGAAATCGCCAGACTTTTTAACAATCGATTTGGCCAAACGTTTGTTTTACCAAAAACCATTCATACGCCCGCGCCAAAAATTATGAGTTTACTTGCCCCTGACAAAAAAATGTCTAAAAGCCTTGGCGACAGCCATTGCCTTTATCTTGATGACGAGCCAGAAGCGATTAGGGCCAAATTAACAAAAGCGGTCACGGACACCGGCGACGGCAAAAGTTTAGGCGCCAAAAGTTTGTTGGATTTATTAAAGATTTTTAGTCAGCCAAAAATCTATCAAAAATTCATGGCGGAAAGCCGAAAAGGCGAATTGAAATATTCAGAGCTTAAAGAGCAACTGGCAAATGACATTATTGATTATTTCGCTGATTTTCGGGCAAAGAAAAAGAAAATTACTGACGCGGAAATAAAAAAAGTTTTAGCCCAAGGCGCCAAAAAAGCCGAAAAAATCGCGGCCAAAACTTTAGCTGAAGTCAAAACAAAAATCGGCCTAAGATAAAAATTAACTAATTAAAGCCAGTATAATGTCAATTTATCTCCTGTATTCGGCGCTTTTTTTAATTTTAGGCTTTGGTTTAGCGGTGGCTTTTCTCACCGGCGCCAGCGTGATCGCTTTATTTCTGGTTCGCGTGCCGTTCGTGCCCACGCCCAAAAAAAATGTTAAAATGGTAATTGACGCGCTTGATTTAAAGCCCAGAAATGTTTTTTATGATTTAGGCTGCGGCGATGGCCGTTTTTTGATTGAAACCGAAATTCGCGGCGCCAAAGCGATTGGCTTTGAGATTTCCGCCTGGGCTTATGGCAAGGCCATTTTAAATATCTGGCGGCATCAAAGCAAGGCTAAAGTTATTTTTAAAAATTTTTATCCGATCAATATCAACGATGCGGACGCGGTATTTTGTTTCTTGCTTGATTCGGTGATGCCGAAAGTGGAAACAAAATTAAAAAAAGAATTAAAAAAAGGCGCGAAAATTGTCTGCTACGGCTTTCCCCTGCCCAGTTGGCCGCCAAAAAAAATCATTGAAACCAATCCAAAAGATAAAAAAGCCAGTAAAATTTATATCTACCAAAAATAATCTTAATTTATAATTCTTAATTCTTGTCATGAACAATCCTTACCAAAACGCAATGACGCAATTGGAAATTGCCGCCAAAATCAGTGGCTTGCAAAATAAAATCAAGCCGTTAAAAAAGCCAACGCGGATTTTAAAAGCAGTTTTGCCGGTTAAAATGGATGACGGGAAAATCAAAAAATTTCAGGCCTTCCGCGTCCAATATAATAATTTCCGCGGACCGTTCAAAGGCGGCATTCGCTATCACCAAAATGTCAGCTTAGACGAAATCAAGGCTTTGTCTTTTTGGATGACGATTAAAACCGCGACGGTCGGGATTCCTATGGGCGGCGGCAAGGGCGGGGTGATCGTGGACCCAAAAAAATTAAGCAAAACCGAATTAGAGCGGCTGTCCCGCGCTTACATTAAAGCGTTTTATAAACATCTTGGCCCGAAAATTGACGTGCCGGCACCTGACGTTAATACGACTTCGCAAATCATGGATTGGATGAGTGATGAATTCAACAAATTAACCGGCAAAAAGCAACCGGCGTTTATTACCGGCAAATCCTTGGCATTCGGCGGTTCGCTTGGCCGCGACACGGCCACGGCGGATGGCGGTTTTATTGTCTTAAACGAAATGTTAAAACAGCAAAAGATTACGCCTAAAAAAACCACGGTTGTGATTCAAGGTTTTGGCAATGCCGGGGCGAATATGGCCGAAAAGCTTTTTAAGTTAGGCTTTAAAATTATCGGGGTATCTGACTCGCAGACTGCGATTATTGATCCGAAAAAAAAGGGGTTTAATTATAATTTAATTAAAGAAATCAAAAGCCATCACGGCCGAATTGACGTTTGCGTCCGCCATGAAGCCAAATACTGTAAAATCGTTCATAATCATTTGTCCCCGCAAAAAATTGTGGAGCAGCCTTGCGATCTATTGGTTTTGGCGGCCTTGGAAAACCAGATTACCGAAGACAACGTTAAAAAAATCAAAGCCAAAATCATTTTGGAATTGGCCAATGGCCCGATTACCCCGGAAGCGGACAAAATTTTATGGCAAAAAGGAAAAATTGTCATTCCTGACGTTTTGGCCAATGCCGGCGGCGTCACGGTGTCTTATTTTGAATGGCGGCAGAATATGAAAAATCAAAAATGGAGCCGGGCGCAGGTGGTAAAAAAACTCAAACCGATTATGGTTCAGGCATTTAAAGAAACCAAAAAAAACGCGAAAAAGCATAGGGTGGATTTAAGAACCGGCGCTTTCATTTCCGCGATTAAAAAATTGGTCGGCTAAAAATAAATTTTTCTATTTTGTTTTTAATTTTATACCCTTCACAATGCTTCAGGATTCCCAAATAAGACTGTAATGATTGGTTAAATGCTTCTTGGTTAATTAAACCGGTTTGGAGTCTTTTTAAATTTTGTTTTATTTTTTTAAACATCCTCCGTCTTGTTTTGGTTCGCACAACACTGTAATGTGGTAAAATAATATACCCCAAGAAATCTATCCCTTGATTAAATCTACGAATAGATATTTTATGTGGGTGCAGTTGCAATAAAAGTTTTTCAGCTAAAAATTGCTCCACTTCTACTAAAAGCAATTTCAAATAACATTGGTCTTCGTGAATAAATATAAAGTCATCGGCATAGCGGAAATAGTGTTTTACCTTTAAAGTATGTTTTACAAACTGATCAAGTTGATCTAAATATATGTTGGCAAAAATTTGCGATGTGACGTTGCCGATAGGAATGCCTGTTTTGGAGGCGATAAAAAGTACTCTCTCTCTCTCTCTCTCTCTCTCTCTCTCTCGGATTGCACATCTGTAAATCGAGGGAAACTTTCGATAAGTTCTTGGGTTAATGCTAAAAACCGTTCATCACTAATCCGTTGCTTTATTATCGCTAATAGCTTTGGGTGAGAAACACTCCAAAAGAATTTTTTAATGTCGCACTTCAGGGCATAAACCGTCTTGGTATAATTCCTGCTTGTAGCTCGTAAACATCGGCTCACGTTTGTCACCGCTAAGTGTGTACCCTTACCAATACGTGATGAATATGAGTGGTGAATAAACGTAGGTTCAAAAACTCGATACAGTTCTTGAAAAACCAGATGATGCACTAAGCGATCGCAAACGTTGGCCTTACTGATTACCCGATGTTTAGGGTCATAAATATTAAACGTTGAGTAATACCCATGGCGATATTTCAAAGACAATAGTTCATCATGCAAGATGAAAATATTGTCTTCCAGGTGACGCTCAAATTCCATCACGTCGGACTTGCTCCGCTTACTTTTCTTAAACCTATCCCAACAGACTAATAAATTTTCGACACTTACTAATTGTTCAAAATCACTATGGATCAACATACACTTAGCGACACGCCACTTATTCTTAAAACATATGAACTCTACAAATTGTTCTATGATTACCTTGCCTTATTCCCCAAAAAAGACAAATACTCACTCGGCGTTAGATGCGAATTGTATCTTTTGAATACCCTCGAGTTATTTATAGCCGCGAGTACTGCGACAAAAGATAAAAAATTAACGACTCTGCAACAAGCCAACATTAAGTTTGATACCTTAAAAATCTTAATCCGTTTGACTAAAGATATTAAAGCACTTGATACTAAAAAATATATTGTGCTGCAGGAACGAATCCAGGAAATCGGAAAAATGCTTGGCGGCTGGCAACGATCCCTCATCTAAAGGAAAGAAACCTCCGATACGGAGGTTTCTTTGAAGCAAAGACACTACCCGCGAGCGAAGACCCCACCAGCACAGCAGTCGTACGCAGCGCCGAGACTAAACCTGTAGTCGAACCCGAGCTCGTCGTCGAGGACGCCGAAATACAGCGAGTTGTCGGGGTCCCGCCACTGGACTGCCGAGCAGTCTTTCAGGGGCGTGTTGTTGTCGCGCGACAGTTGCTGTGTGTACAGCGTTTCGGCCACGGAACTGTCCAATGATCCCTGAAGCGAAAAACTCTCAGGAAACAGGGTGATCATCTCGCGCTGGGCGAATGGGCTAAACCCCTGGAGTGCGGCTGGGAACAGAATGCCCACGACCGGACCATTGGCCAGGTCAGTATAGAGCTTGGCGTGGCGTGGTTCGACAATCGTCACCTGTCCTACCAACTCGCCCTTGCGGTAGTTGGTGAACTGCCGCTCGGGATAGGCCGCAATATAACTCGCCTCAATGGCGAGCAACAAGGTGTCTTCGAGCAACGTGCCGTAGTCCACTTGCTTGGCCTCGGCTTCTTCGTCGCCTTCGGTCTTTTGCAGCGGAATCTGTGGCAGGATGATCGGAAACCACGGTGCGGCGTTGGGCGTGTCCAGATTTCTGATCTGGCGGTTGGCCGCAATCGTCCCCCGAATTCCGGCGATACGCTCGCGGAACTCTTTGACATCCATGCCCGGATTCTGCTTGAA
>DATDWV010000098.1:0-5752 GCA_035289505.1 Patescibacteria group bacterium
GGTCACCGTTGAAGTGGCGCCAGAAAAAGACAACTGACTGTAACCCAAACTAACATCACAAATCTCGCCAACAGACGGCGTACCGCTGACATTGGAGGTCGTAAAGTCATAACGATTGGTTGATCGCAAAACAAAATCAGTGTCCGAACCAGTGCCAACAGTCAGCGTACTGTCATCGTTAATAACAAGTGATTCCAGACGCCCGGTATCAAGCAGAGTGACGGACCGGCTATTTGGCAGCAGAATCGTGGTATTAGCGTTAAAACTTAAAGTCGCGGCCAAAACGCTTAGCGGCAAACTCAAAGTCAAGGACATCACCATTAACCAAACAATTATTGAAATTGTTTTTCTCATAATAATCTAAGAATTAGATTTTTAAGGTTATCCGCTAAACAATTAATCATTACAACGACCATTGCCGATACTCCAAACAGTGCCATCAATAACGGCTCTGGCCCAAGTGCCATCACCCCGAACCATCTCAATACAACCTTTAATGTCGTCTCCATCAGTATCGCCGATGCTTAAAGTAGTTGTTCCGCTAAGACCATGTCTCGCGCGAAGATAAACACCAACACTAGTTGTCGCCAACGTGGAAGTGGTCGTATCAATTGTCCCACCGCCAACGAATAAGTCACCAGTTGTTGAAGCATAGCCGCCAATTTTAAGAGAATCCGTAGTGGTAGCATTATTTAACCATGTTCCACCATCAACTTCCAATCCATCTTGGACATACAGATCGCCACCGGCTAAATTGAGATTATTAACTGTGCCGGCTAAACCGATCCATAAAGAAACCGTGGAAGTTGATTGACCGCCAATCAAGACATCATCGGCAACGGCTAAATCTTGACTGTAATCAAACCCCGTTGGATTTGCTAAAGGATAACCAACCCAAAGATAAGCCGTGGAAGTGGCGGAAGTCGTGGTTTCTCGGCCCGAAGTCAGTAAATCAACTATTGTCACATCGTCGGCAAAGTTGGCGTCGTCATCAACTTCCAAGTCGTCTTGGACATACAAATCGCCGCCATCCCAGTTGACTAAGGTCGCTGCAGTAGCAGGAAAAGCACCGATGTGGATGAACTTGGTGCTGGTAGCCGAAGTAGTCGTCGCTCGACCTAAAGTTAGTAAATCAGCAATATTTACATCGTCATCAACTTCCAAGTCGTCTTGGACATACAAATCGCCGCCGGTCCAGTTGACTAAGGTCGTAGCGCCGTCAGGGCGAACGCCAATGTCAATGTAAGCCGTGCTCGTCGCGGAAGTGGTGGAAGATGTTCCATTAACATCTAAATTGCCGTCAGTTGAGATATTGCTGCCAATGGTCGTGGCCGCAAAGACAATGGACATAACAAAAAGCGATGAAATCAGAACGACCATCGCGCTTTCAAAAAAGGAGGAAAATTTTGCTAAACCGCGTTTTATTTTCATAATTGTTAATTAAAGTTAATTGTTAATTAAATTAATAAATTTTTTCTTCTACTTGAATATTAAAATTTCCAAATAAAAGCGAATATTTTTTTCGACCTGTTACTTTCAATTATACCAAAATTTTGTCCTAAACGGTTGTGGATAACTTGCGGCGAAGCCGGAGCCTGAACCCTGATGATAATCAGGGTGTAAGGATCTCAAATGTTTATCGCTATTTTTTCTCTCATTTTAGCAATTTTTCCGCAAAAATTCTAATTTTTTTCTTTTGAAAACAAGCCAGCTGACAAGTTCGTAACTGCCAAAAAGCACGCCAGTATAGAACAAATCACCAATTAAACTGGCGCGGAAAAAGGGTAAAGCCAAATAATAAGATTGGCCTAAGCCCGCTAAACTTTTTTCATACCAAGGGCTGAATTGCCAAACCGCGTAATTGGTAATCAAATAAAATAAGACTGATGAAAAAATAGTTGCCGCTAAAATCACTTCAAAACTTTTTTGTCTTTTTACCAGTGAGCCGATTAAACCCGTTAAAATAAAACTGCCGTAAACTGATATCATGATCGGCAAAGCGTAAAAACCAATTAATAAGTCGCTCAAAAATATTGCACTCAGGGGCAAAATTATCGCAATACGCCGATTAAAATAAACTCCGGCGAATAAAGCAATCGCGGCAATGGGCGTAAAATTCCACCAATGAGGCAGTAAACGGGTGGCGACACCAAGGGTAACCAAAATGAAAATTATAATTAATTTTTGATTTTTAAACATAAATCATCAAAGTTAAAATTGGCCTTTGGTATATTTCCACTCCACAATATCATTATTTTTCAATTGATATGCCCCAGCGCCGACTTGGGCGTAATTATTATTCACCCAATACTGCCAATAAATATTTTGTTTAGTGTCGTTAATTTTATCGCCAATCCCTTCAATCAAGACGCCCAAGTCTCCGCCGAAATCTTTAGAATTTAATTCCAAATTATTTTCCGTGCCGACTTTTTTTAACAAATCAAAAACCGTGGCGTTTTTCGGCAAACTTAAATTATTAAAAGTCTTTAATTCCCCGCCGCCAAAATCAAGCATTAAACTAACTTTAATTTCATTATTGGCCAAATTGGCAAAAGGAGTGTTAATAAAATTAGCCAAGCCGTCGGCCGGCGAAAGCGCCTGCTGGCCGCCAAAATAAAACCCGGCTAAAAAAATCGCCAAAATAATAATTAATTTGGAAATAATTTTAATCATAAAATTGTTGATTTTAATTTTCTTTTCTTTCTTAATGATATCACGAAAAAAACTAACGAACAAACAAAGGCAATCCCGCCAGTAATTAGAAACCAAGGCAACCCATAAATTTTAATTGCAATCGGCAGCTTAATACCGGTGGCGGTGACTAGGCCGCTTGCCCCCGGCGGCCGCGCCACCACGGAAATTTCCCCTAAATAATTTTTTGGCCAAAAAAACCGAGTGGAAACCTTGACGATTTGGCTTTGGCCGGAAAAAAGCAAAAATTCTTTTGGGCTAAGTTTGATTTTCGGCCACTGATTATCTACCTTAACCTGATAAAGCGCCGATTCAGTGGCGACATTAATCACTAAAAATTCAGTTTTAATTTTTTCCCCAACCGCGGCGGTTAAATTAATTTCTTTGGGCTTAACCATTACCCCAACCGCCTCTACCATTCCGCTAAAACCAATAATAAAGGAACTGACAATGATAACTAATAAAAATCTTTGCATATTTTAGGTGATTCTCTGCCAATATTTAGATTGCTTCGTCGTCCCGCGGCCGCGGGACTCCTCGCAATGACAAATGCTATATAAATGTCATTGCGACCCCGCAGCCGCGGGAGAAGCAATCTCTAAACGTAAAGGCGATTCGCCATTTGCCATTTGCGATTGGCAATTAGCCGCTATTGACTCGTGCCCCAAAAAATTAATTCCCCGTTTTTAATGCCTGAGGCCCAATAATTAGCCGGGATGGTTAAAGAAAGGTTTAAATTTTTTGCCGAATTCGCGGTAAGCGCTGTCTGATATTGGTCAGTTAAAATTCCTTCAATTCTTAAACCATTAAGAAATATTGCTTCACCGCTGACTTGAGCGCCAATGGTTAAATTAACTGTGCCGGCGTTATTGAGATTAATTCCACGATCAGCGGTTTGCCCGGGTTTTAACTTTCCGAAATCAAGTGAGGCCGGTGAAATCACTAAAGCAATGGCTTCACCGCCGATATTGCCGCTGCCCGACTGATCAACTTCCACTTTTAAACCGATTTTTTGGCTGACAGTGTCGCCCACGGTCACCGAAATTTTATCGCTGCGGACAAATTCATGGGTTTCCAAATAAACCTGATAAACCCCGCTTTGATTAATAACCAAAGTTGCCTGACCTGCGGCATTAGCGATTTTTTCTTCCTGATTAATTTTAATTTTCGCGTTAGGCAAGGGCAGCCAATCCATACCATTGAAATACTGCGCTTGGGCGATAATTTCTGCGCCGGGATTAATTTCTGTTTTATCTAAGTTTAACCGCGTCGGCGCGAAGCCCCAATCGCCAAAATACCACAAGACTTCGTCCCCTGATTTTAAAACATAATTAGCGGCGCCGACAGCCGGCGACAAATTATTCACAAAATAAAGCCAGCCGCTTAAGCCTTCGGCGGCCTCGTCGTTAATCGCGCGCAAATAAGGACCAAAACTTTCTTCGGTGATATTGTAAGTATAGCCGCAAACAGAAGCGGCGTTTTTGATTAAATCCAAAGCCGTTGTTCCATTCACTTCAGTTTTACAAAGCGTTGAATTTTTGCCTTCAATTCGAATTGAATAATTCTCATTTTGACCGCCAGCATTAACTTGATAATAACCGACCGGAAAAGTTTTACCGCTTAGAGCAATGACCGAAAAAGCGGTCATGGTTTTATTGTTCCATTCTGAACTGCCCGGGGCCACCCACCAAAATCCGCCGTCTGGATTATCCTGCAGGGTTAATAAATGCTGAATCGGATTTTTTTCTTCTTTTTGCCAAGCATTTGGATCCTGATTAATTTTAATAATCGCGGAAATTACCCAGGCGTCAGAGCCGGAGTCCGAATCATTGCCTGTTTGATAGCCAAAACCGCCGTCAATATTTTGAACGGTTTTTAAATAATCAACGGCTTTAGCGATCGCCTGATCGCTTGGCGCTAAGCCGGCTTCAATTAAAGCCATAATCGCCGCGGCCGTGTCATTCGTGTCACTTTCCCCGCCAACGGCATAACTAAATCCGCCGTCTGGATTTTGATTAGCCAAAATAAAATCTTTCGCGCTGCCAACTTCGCTGATATTTTTTTGATTAACCGAGGCCAAAGCCAGAATTGACCAAAAATCATCATTTAAAAGATTTGAACTGCCAAATTGATTTTGGGCAAAATAAGTTTTGAGCTGATCAACATAATTTACATTGCCGAAAGTTTCCGGATTTTGATTAACAGCGGCTAAAGCTAAAATCGCTTTGGCGTAATCAGTGGCTAAATTGCCGCTGACTTGTTTTAAGTGATCTATTGGAATATTATTTTCCCCGGCCGCGGCAAGCGCCATAGTAATCCAGGCATCTGGTGCTTGACTTTTTAAATAATTGACCGCGGTTTGGGTATCGGCCAAAACAAAAATCGGGGAAAAAACGACAACTAACCCGCAAATTAACGAAATTATTTTTTTTATTGACATAAATTTAGCGACAAAAAAATCCGCTTAAGACGGACTATGCCTGCTCCCTTGACCGCGAGGAGCTTAATCGGCAGTTTCTTTAGCAAGTTAGTTTTCTCGACCTGACTTAGCCGATAGACCTTCACCCCTCGATTCAGCCGCTTTAAACGGCTTCACTCGGGGTAATGCCTTCGGCATTACAGTTGCGGGACAGTGGAGGAATTTCACCTCGCTTCGGAAAACTATTAAATTTTTTAATTTTTAATTTAAACGTGATTTAATTTTAAATCTCTGATTGAAGGTGTCAAGGGTAATTCTGGGGATAAGTTGATTAGTTTTCTATCCCTCGCCTCGCCTTAACGCCTTGCTGATACGGGTGTTTAATCTCGCGCATTTCTGTGACATAATCAGCTAATTTCATCATTTCCGGGGTGGCTTTTCGCCCGGTCAAAACCAATTCCACATTTTTCGGCTTAATCTTGATTAGGCCGGCAATATCGGAATATTTAATTAATTTAAAAAAAGCGGCGACGAAAATTTCATCCAAAATTACCAAATCATATTTACGGCTTTTTAAAACTTGTTTCGCCAAAGCAATGCCTTTTTGGGCTAAAACTTTGTCTTTTTCCGCGGCGGGCAGAT
>DATDWV010000099.1:0-3792 GCA_035289505.1 Patescibacteria group bacterium
TTCGGGTGGCGATGGGTATTTCTCTTTTAGAAAATAAAAAAGAGGAGGCAGTGAAAAGATTTTACGACGTGATTTCAACTTTGCGTTTTGTGCCTTCCACGCCAACCCTTTTCCATGCCGGCACGCTTCATCCTCAATTAAGTTCTTGTTATCTAACCACGATTGAAGATTCCTTGGATCATATTTTTAAATGCGTGGGGGATAATGCTCAGCTTTCCAAATGGTCGGGCGGGGTGGCCAATGACTGGACGAGTTTACGCGCCACCGGCGCCTTGATTCGCGGCACTGGCGTGGAAAGCCAAGGAGTGATTCCGTTTTTGAAGGTGGCGAATGACACCACTGTGGCGATTAACCGCAGCGGCCGCCGCCGCGGCGCGACTTGCGCTTATTTGGAAACTTGGCATATGGATATTGAAGACTTTTTGGAATTAAGAAAAAATACCGGAGACGAGCGGCGGCGGACTCATGACATGAACACGGCGAATTGGATTCCGGATTTATTCATGAAGCGGGTGATTAACGACGACAAATGGACGCTTTTTTCACCGGACGAAGTTTCCGATCTGCATCATTTATACGGCCGGAATTTTGAGAAACGCTATTTATATTATGAAGAACAGGCCGGGCAAGGAAAAATCAGATTATTTAAGACCATTCGCGCCAAAGATTTATGGAAAAAAATGATTGTCATGCTTTTTGAAACCGGGCACCCGTGGATGACATGGAAAGATCCGTCTAATATCCGCTCGCCTCAAGATCATGTCGGCGTGGTGCACAGTTCAAACCTTTGTACGGAAATCACTTTAAACACCTCAGTGAATGAAACCGCGGTTTGTAATTTAGGTTCGGTTAATTTAGTCCGCCATATTGTCAATAAAAAACTTGACGTTGATTTATTAAAGGAAACCGTGACGATCGCGATGCGGATGCTGGACAACGTCATTGATGTTAATTTTTATCCCACAACTGAAGCCAAAAATTCAAATTTAAAACATCGGCCGGTGGGTTTAGGGGTAATGGGTTTTGTTGACGCTTTGTATTTAATGGATCTTAAATTTGATTCAAACGAGGCGGTTGATTTTGCCGATTATTGCCAAGAAGTCGTTTCTTATTCCGCGATTTTAACTTCTTCGCAATTAGCCGCGGAACGCGGGACTTATCAGACTTATCACGGTTCCAAGTGGGATCGGGGAATTTTACCCCTTGACACTTTAAATTTATTAGAAGAAGAGCGGGGCGAAAAAATTCCGGTGGAGCAAATCAGCCGTTTGGATTGGTCGGTCGTGCGCGAAGCGATTAAGAAAAACGGCATGCGTCATTCCAATTGCATGGCGATCGCGCCGACCGCGACGATTGCCAATATTGTCGGCTGCTTTCCTTCCATTGAGCCAATTTACAAAAATGTTTACGTGAAATCCAACATGAGCGGGGAATTTATTGTGGTGAATAATTATTTAGTGGAAGATTTGAAAAAACTTAATTTGTGGGACGTGCCGATACTGGAAGCGATCAAGGCCCGCGACGGCAATATTCAAGAAATTTATACGATTCCCGCACTGATTAGGGAAAAATATAAAGAAGTTTTTGACATTGAGCCGGAATGGCTGATTAAAGCCGCGGCTTATCGGGGCAAATGGATTGACCAAAGTCAGTCATTAAACCTATTTACCAAAGGAAACTCCGGAAAAAAGATTTCAGATATGTATCAATATGCCTGGTCAATGGGATTAAAGACGACTTATTATTTGCGCAGTTTAGCCGCCACTGGCGTTGAAAAAAGCACTTTAGATTTAGCCAAGCAGGAAAATTTATCCACGGTTGTCCGCCAAACTCAAAATCCCAGTTCGGCGCCAGAAATTCAGCCAGAGCCAATAATTGAGCCAATGAGCCAGCCGATTTTAGCCGTTGCCGGCGCCGGGGCGACAACGGTCATGATCGGTTCAGAAGAGGTGACGACGAACCCCATGCTTTGCAAAATTGATGATCCGGATTGCGAAGCCTGCCAGTAATTAAATTCTAAGTACCAAATCCTAAATTCTAAATAAATCCCAATGACCAAAATTCAAATTTCAAAACAGTTTTGAATTTCAAAAATTTGATTTTTTAAATTGTTTAGAATTTAGAGTTTAGGATTTAGAATTTTATTCTATGAAGGGAATAATCAATAATCCAACGACCGATCCGAATAAAATTTTGCCTTTGGCCTATCCTTGGGCGCGCAAGCATTATAAAAATGGGGTGGCGAATAATTGGGTGCCGGAAGAAGTGCCGATGCAACAAGACGTGGAGCTTTGGAAAAGGCAGGGAACAGGCGCTTTAACCGCTGATGAACGGCGGATGATTTTATATAATTTAGGTTTTTTTTCCACGGCCGAAAGTTTAACCGCCAATAACATCGTTTTAGCGATTTACCGCCACGTCACCAATCCCGAATGCCGCCAATATCTTTTGCGCCAAGGCTATGAAGAAGCGATTCACACTGACGCTTTTATTTATTGCTGCGATACGATGGGTTTGGATCCGAATGAAATTTATAATATGTACATTGATATTTCCAGCATTAAAACCAAAGATGAGTTTGTGGTGGAAATGACTAAATCGGTTTTAGATCCGAATTTCACGACGCAGGGGTCAAAAAATATTCAGCGTTTTGTCCATGATTTAATCGGGTTTTACGTGATTATGGAAGGCATTTTCTTTTACGCCGGTTTTGCGATGATGCTTTCGTTATTGCGCCACAATAAAATGATTGGTGTAGGCGAGCAATTTCAATTTATTTTACGCGATGAAACCGTGCACTTGGCTTTTGGCAGCGATTTAATCAACACGATTGTCGCGGAAAATCCGGAAATTTGGACCGCTGAATTTAAAAATCAAATTACCCAAAATATCAAAAAAGGCGTGGAGCTCGAAATGGCTTACGCCCAAGACTGCCTGCCGCGCGGGATTTTAGGTTTGCGCGCGGATGTGATTAAAGAATATCTGGAATATATTGCCGATCGGCGCTTGGAACGAATTGGTTTAGCCAAAATTTACGGCACGGCTAATCCATTTCCGTGGATGAGTGAAATTATTGACTTAAGAAAAGAAAAAAACTTTTTTGAAACGCGAGTGACGGAATACCAAACCGGCGGCAATTTGAAGTGGGATTAAAAAAAATTAAAATAAAAAGATCGCCCTAAAATCATTTAAGGGTGATTTTAATTTTGCCAATAATTTTACTTGGTGACTTTTTTCAGCGGCAAATGGGTTAATTCTTTATACGATAAAAAGAAAAAGAGAGCGATTAAGAAAGTGGTATTAACCGGAGCCAGCCAAATGGGAAATTCCCGGCCAAAACTTTCTAAAATCATTAAGCCGCCGAGCATGCCAATGGAATACATCGCGCCATTTTTCAGATAAGCGAATTTTTGGATTTTATCAATTCCGCGAATGGTTAATTCCCGAACGACAAAAGCGCCAATGCCGTTGCCCAAAAGAATCAAGGGAATAGACAAGGTGAAGGCAAAAGCGCCGATCACTCCGTCAATGGAAAAAGAAGCGTCCAACACTTCCAGATAAATGATTTTGCTCCAAGCCGAAAGATTGGCGGTTAAAAGCTTTTTTTCTTTTTCCTCGGCATTTTTTTTAAAGCCGTCAGTAATGAAAAAAGCGGTCGCGCCGATTGACGCGGATAAAGCGAGCAGGGGATTAATTTTTAAGGAAATATAAACCACAGAAGTTAAAAGAACTGAGGAGAGGGCGTAAAACCAAATTGACTGGCGATGAATAAAATTTTCCACCAAAAAAGCG
>DATDWV010000100.1:0-4058 GCA_035289505.1 Patescibacteria group bacterium
GAGCCGTGGAGGATTTGGAACCAGCGATTGAAACCGCCCTAACTTTTCGTTCCGGCAACGCGGTTAATATTTGGTTTGTCTTGGATTTTTTAGCATTGTTTTTTTTACCTTTAACCAAATATTATATTTATTGGGTGGTCAAGCAAGCTCATGCCGATTATTTGGATATCAATTACCGGCTTTTGGACAAAAGGAAAGTTGATTATTTTAAAAAACACGGCATTAAAGTTTGCGCTTGGACCGTTGATAATCCGAAAAAAATTGAATACTTAAAAAATTTAGGGATTGATGGGATTATTACCAATTATCCGGACAGACTTTGAATAAAAATTTCTAAAATCATTTAATATTTTTCTTATGCCTTTTCGTAAAACAAAATACCCTTCTTTTTTGGAAGATGATTTGTCTTTTGGCAAAAAAGCCCTGATTTTTTTCTGGGAGATTTTTAAAGTGGTGGTCATTTCTTTGGCGATTATCGTGCCGGTTCGTTATTTTTTGATTAAGCCGTTTTACGTTAAAGGCGCTTCCATGGAGCCAAATTTTTACGATCATGAGTATTTAATTATTGATGAAATTACTTATCGTTTTTCCGCGCCCGAGCGCGGTGATTCCGTGGTTTTTCGTTTTCCTTTGGACCCAGGCCAGTATTTTATCAAGCGAATCATCGGTTTGCCTAATGAAAAAATTAAAATCGCGGACGGCAAAATTTATATTTTTAATCAAGCCAAGCCCGAGGGCGAAGTTTTAAATGAAAATTATCTTCTGCCGGCGATGAAAACTTTGGGCGAAGTGGAAGTCCAATTGGGAGCGGATGAATACTATTTATTAGGCGATAATCGCACGGCGAGTTTGGATTCTCGGATTTTTGGGCCGGTCAAAAGGCAATTTATTGTCGGCCGGACTCTTTTGCGCGGCTGGCCGCTTGAGAGAGTTGGTCTAATTTTAAATAATTTAGAATATAATTTATAGTTTTATATGACTAAAGATAAAACAGAAAAATTCGTCAAGGGCGGAGAAAAAAAAGTCGTTAAAACCGTCACGCCAAAAACGTCTCAGCTTTTGCGCGGTTTTAAAGATATTTTGCCCGCGGAACAAAATTATTGGCAATATCTTTTTGAAACGGCGCAAAGTTTCGCCCGCGACTATGGTTTTGGCCGAATTGATCCGCCGATTCTGGAAGAAGTCAGCTTATTTTCTCGCTCCATCGGCAAGCAAACCGATATCGTGGAAAAAGAAATGTTTAGTTTTACCGACGCCGGGCAGGGGAGCGTGGTTTTGCGGCCCGAAGCCACGGCCTCAATCGCCCGAGCTTATATTCAGCACGGCATGATTAATTTGTCGCAGCCGGTTAAACTTTTTTATTGGGGGCCGATGTTTCGCCGCGAGCGGCCGCAATCAGGCCGACTGCGCCAATTTCATCAGTTTGGCTTTGAAATTTTGGGCGAAACCAATCCGGTGATTGACGCCCAACTAATCGGCATCGTCAATAATTTTTTCGTCCAAATCGGCTTAGATCAAATTTCCATTCAGATTAACAGCATCGGCTGTCCGGATTGCCGCGGCGCTTTTATTGACGAATTGGTTAATTATTATCGGCCGAAGAAAAAATTATTGTGCGAAGACTGCAAAATTCGTTTAAATAAAAATCCGCTTCGTTTGCTTGATTGCAAAGAACAATCCTGCCAAATTTTAAAAGCCCAGGCGCCGCAGATCGTTGATTGGCTTTGCGAGAATTGCAAAAACCATTTTATGAAAGTCGTGGAATATCTTGATGGCTTAAACGTCCCTTACAAACTTAATCCTTATTTAGTCCGTGGCTTGGATTATTACACGAAAACGGTTTTTGAAGTTTGGCCGGGCGAGGCCGAAGAAGGGGCGCAAAGCGTTTTAGGCGGCGGCGGCCGTTATGATGGCTTAATTGAATTATTGGGCGGCCGACCGACTCCGACGATCGGCGTGTCCGTTGGTATTGAAAGAATTATTTTGCAGCTTAAGCAGAAAGAAATTAAAATCCCCCAAGATTTCGTGCCCTTAGTTTTTTTGGCCCAAATCGGAGAGGCGGCAAAAATTAAAGCGTTTAATTTGTATGAACAGCTTCGGCGGGAAAATATTACGGTTTCGGAAAGTTTCGCCAAAGACAGCTTAAAAAGCCAGCTTGATTTGGCCAATAAGCTCAAAGTGAAATATGCTTTGATTTTAGGCCAAAAAGAAGTGATGGACGGCACGATTTTAATTCGGGATATGGAAAGCGGGGTTCAGGAAGTCGTTGATTTTAACAAAATTATCGCGGAATTAAAGAAAAAATTAAATAATAATCACCTGAAATTGGAAATTTAGTTTTTAGGTTGACCCCGCACCTTTTAGATATTGCGCTTCGCGCTTTTTAGATATTTTAGTGAAAATGCTTTTATCAGTATTAATTTTTTTCATCTATTAAAAATGATTAAATCATTAAGTCATATATCTAAAAGGTGCGGGGTTGACGAAAAACGATAAATTTGTTATGGTTATAAGAGAAAAGTCTAATTTTTTCTTTAAAAATTGACGGTCTCCAGTGGTGACCGTCATCCCGATCCGCCACTGGCGGAGAGGGATCTTACAATTAATAATTTAATCTCACCAAAGGAGGTGAATTTTAGGTGGCGGAAGTTAAAAGAAAAAAGGGTGAAACTTTTGAAAGCCTGATGCGCCGCTTTCATAAAAAATTGCAGCAAAGCGGGCGGCTCTTGCAATCAAGAAAAATCCGATTTTACGAACGGCCGAAGAGCAAAACTAAAATTCGGCGCGAAGCCTTACGCCGAATTTCCATTAGGCAGAAGCGAGAATATCTGAAAAAAATCGGCAAATTAAAAGAAGAAAACCAACCTCAAGCTTATCGTTAAATAATCAATGGACGTTATTCAACAGTTGGATTCTGATTTAAACCAGTCGTTAAAAGAAAAAAATGAACTGGTGGTTTTAACGTTGCGCCAAATCAAAACCGCTTTGACCAACGCGGAAATTGTTAAAAAAAGAGAGAAACTGACAACGGACGAAGTGATTAAAATTTTGCGTTTAGAAGTCAAAAGACGCAAAGAAGCCGCCGAACTTTATCAAAAAGGCGGCCGGCCGGAATTAGCGGAAAAAGAAAATAAAGAAATTGAAATCGTCAATAAATATTTGCCGGCGGAATTAAGCGAAGAAATCATTCAGCAAAAAGTCGGCGAAGCGATAAAAAAAACCAACGCCGCGAGTTTGGCGGACATGGGCAAAGTCATTGGTTTGGTGATGAAAGAATTGGGCGCAAGCGCGGACGGCGCCGTGGTCAGCCGACTGGCAAAAGAAGAATTATTAAACAAAAAATAAAGTAAATAGCATTGAAGGGAGTAATATCGTCATCGTAAGTAAAAACTTATGAAGATTTTTTCCAAAACAAAAAAATCTAAAAATTTTTTTCGCTTGTCTTTTTTAACCACGAGTCTTTTAACACTGGTGGTTTTGTTTTTCATTTTAGCCATGCCGGCATTCGCTTTGGACACCGGCTTGGAATTCGGGCGATTCACCGGCTTGGGCAGCCAGGACATTCGGATTACGATTATGAAAATTATCCGGATTGTTCTGGGCTTTGTCGGGATTATCGCGATTTTAATTATTTTATACGGCGGTTTTGTCTGGCTGACTTCCGGGGGCAATGCGGAAAAAGTTGAGACCGCTAAACGAATTTTGAGAAACGCGGTGATTGGCTTAATTATTATTTTTTCCGCCTTTGCCATTGTCAGTTTTATCATCAGCCAATTGGAAACGGCCTTGGGAATCGGCGGTGGTGGCCCGGGCGGACCGCCCAGTCCTTGCGAAAACTGCGGGCATTTGGGTTCAGGCATTATTGAATCGGTTTACCCGGCGCCAGGCGCGAGAAATGTCAGCCGCAATACCAATATCGTCGTGAATTTTAAAGTGCAGATGAACGCGACAACGATTATTGACGATACTAACGGCAGTACCGTTTTTGGCGATTGCACAGTTGATCCAGTGATTTGCGACACGCTTAAAGCCAACAGCGTGATTATTGAGTCAGACCA
>DATDWV010000101.1:0-5883 GCA_035289505.1 Patescibacteria group bacterium
GCCCATCCCCGGCTACGGCTGGTGGAAGATTAATCATGCCAATTCTTTCGGCGAAACCAAAAATCCGGGACAAGGTGGCTTATTGTCAAGCGAAGTCGTAGGTGAAATTTTTGACTTGCCGTTTCATTATTATGTCCGAATTGATTTTGCCGGCTTTGAAAAAATTATTGACGATTTGGGCGGGGTTAACGTGGAGGTGGAAAATACTTTAGACGATCCGTTTTATCCCGTTGCCGGCAAAGAAAGCGCGACCACGACCGAACGTTATGAACATTTATATATTGAAGCCGGGCGAAAATACATGAACGGCGATTTGGCTTTGAAATTTGTCCGCTCCCGCCAAGCCCGGGGCATTGAAGGCTCAGACTTCGCGAGAAGCAAGCGCCAGCAAAAAATTATTTTAGCGGTTAAAGAAAAAGGCCTTTCTTTCGAGACTCTCGCCAATCCCTATCGCATCAGCAACGTGATGGATACCTTAAGCGAGCATTTGGCGACTAACTTGGAAGTTTGGGAAATTATTCGCCTTTTTAATTTAACCAAAGACATTAAGGAAGAAAATATTTTTCATCGGGTTTTAGACGATAGCCCGGACGGCCCGCTTTATTCAGCTATCACCGAAGAGGGCGCTTTTGTTCTCCTGCCGAAAGCCGGAAATTTTTCTGAGTTGCAATTTATCGCCAAAAATATTTTTGAGCCAAAAGATTCCCCAAAAATCCGACCAAAACGGCTGGAAATTCAGAACGGCACAAAAATTTCCGGCTTAGCCGTTCAAACCGCCCAATACTTGGAAAGTTTTGGCTATCAAGTCATTCGCACCAAAAACGCGCCGACCCAAGACTACCAAAAAACCGTTGTCTATAATTTGACCCAAAATCAAAATGATCAAACCGCGGCTAATATCGCGAAAATCCTTAAGGCGGAATTTTCATTGGCCGTGCCAAATTGGGCCAAATCAACGACCACCCCGGAAGTCAGCAGCCGAGCCGAAGTCTTAATTATTTTAGGCGAAGACAGAAAAGAATAATTTATGAATAAATTACCCATGGTGGTCATCATCGGCCGCATCAATGCCGGCAAATCCGCTTTGTTCAATCGTTTAACGGAAACAAGCAAGGCTTTGGTTTCAAAAATTCCCGGCACGACCCGTGACTATAATTTAAGCGAAGTGAATTGGCGCCATAAAACTTTTAATTTAGTTGACACCGGCGGGGTTGATATCGGAATTTTAAAAAACAGCGTTCAATCCTTGCTGCCGCAAAAAAAAATTCAGCCGGTGCTTAAAGCCAATCTGATTGATTTAGAAATCATTAAACAAACTAAATCAGCTTTAGCCAAAGCGGATTTAATTTTAATGTTAACTGACGGCCAAGCCGGCTTAATGCCCGCCGACAAAGAACTCGCTTTAATTTTAAAAAAATTAAAAAAGCCGGTTATTTTGGTAGTCAATAAAATTGATAACCCGCGCTGGCATACGGCCGTTAATGAATTTTACAAATTGGGTTTAGGCCAACCAGCGCCGGTTTCGGCTTTAAACGGCAGCGGCACCGGGGATTTGTTAGACGAAATTGTAAAAAAAATTAAAACTAAACGTCCTAAAAAACTAGGGGAAAAAACTGAAACCATTAGAGTGGCGATTATCGGCAAACCCAACGTCGGCAAATCAAGCTTAGTCAATAAAATTATCGGCGAAAACCGAGTGATTGTTTCACCTCTGCCGCAAACCACGCGCGAACCCCAGGACGCGGAATTTAATTTTCGCGA
The DNA here is from genome assembly GCA_035289505.1 of Patescibacteria group bacterium. GTDB lineage: Bacteria > Patescibacteriota > Patescibacteriia > Buchananbacterales > UBA6539 > HO2-39-17. Next base: position 1,762 of record DATDWV010000101.1, read on the forward strand.
TCAAAAAATTATTTTAATTGACACGGCCGGCTTGCGCAAAAAAAGCAAAGTTGAAGCGGGCATAGAAAAAATGTCAACCAGAAAAACTTTGGCCGTGGCGAGAAAAGCTGACGTGATTTTACTGCTAACCGAGGCCCACCAATTGCTGAATCGCCAAGATTTATTTTTAGCGGGTTTGTTAAAAAAAGCCGGGGGCGGCATTATCATTGTGGCCAACAAATGGGATTTACTGCCGAAAAAAGACGAATCAACCAGCGAAAAAATAGTTAAATATTATCAAAACCATTTTCCGTTCATTGCCTTTGCCCCGATTGTTTTTGCTTCAGCCATGACTGGACGAAATATGCAAAATATTTTAGAGCAGATTTTATTTGTCGCTCAAGAACGAAAAAAAATAATTAGTCAAGGCGAAATAGACGAAGTTTTAAAAAAAATCGTTCATAAAAAACGACCGATTCAAGCCAAGGGATCGGAGCGGCCAAAAATTCATCATTTGGAGCAAAGCGCGACTAATCCGCCGGAATTTACCCTCACGCTTGGCCCAAGACAATCCATCCATTTTTCTTATCTGAGATTTATCGAAAATCAGCTCCGGCAAAATTTTGGCTTTATCGGCGTTCCTGTTAAAATTAAAGTAGTGAATACGCGACACTAAATTTTTGGTCACATTATTATGAAACTACTTGTCGGCCTGGGCAATCCGGGCAAAAAATACGAGCAAACTTGGCATAATCTCGGTTTTATGACCCTTGACCAGCTGGCGACATCGCGGCCGGAAGAATTTTTGAAATTCAAAAAAAATTTGCGGCTAAAAGCTGATGTTTGCGAAGGGACTAACCCGCAGGAGAAATTAATTTTGGTTAAGCCCCAAACCTTTATGAACAAATCCGGCGAGGCAATTAAAGATCTGGTTAATTTCTATAAAATAAAACCGGAAAATCTCTGGGTTTTCCACGATGACATTGATTTGCCGTTAGGTAAAATCCGAATTTCCCATGACGCTTCAGCTGGCGGCCACAAAGGCGTCCAATCAATTATCGAGCAAATCGGCTCTCAAGATTTTGTCCGTTTTCGTTTAGGCATCCAAAAAAACACACCTAACAATCTGCCGACAGAAACTTATGTCTTGCAAAAAATTGATAAAGAAGCTAAAGTGATAATTGATGAAATGATTCAAAAAGTTATTTCGGCGATTGAAGTCGCCTTGATTCAGGGCATTTCGGAAGCGATGAATGAGTTTAATTGAGTCAAGAAAGTAATAAGCATAATCAACGTAGCGCAGTAAAACTGGGCTTTTATTTTATAAATTTTCAATTTCTAATTTTCAATCAATTTCCAATGAACCAATTATCAATTGAAAATTAAACAAAAACCGCTGCCGAAAACCTGCCTACCAGCGTAAGAAATTTACTGAATAAACAGCAAATCGCTTAACTTAATGGCTACTCGCCAAGTCAGGAGGGTTGACTTCAGCTTTGGCCGCTGGCAAACAGGATTTCGAAAGCCGTTTTTAAGGAATATCATAACTTAGCACATTTAAAAAAAATTGTCAACCCGCCAAAATGAAAAGGCCTATGTTTTTCAGAGGTTTAAATCACTAAAGATGTTCTCTGGGATGGGGGTTTGGGGGCAACATTGAGACCCAAGGCGAGAGAAACTAAACTTAGATTGGCGCTCGGGGGCGAATTGTTGCCCCCAAAACTTTTGGATACTTTTGGTTACAAAAGTATCCCGTCGGAGACAAAACTAATTAAAAACACTAAACCTGGATTGGCCAAGGTAACGAAAAAAGAAAAATTACTATGAAAAATAAAAAAGTTTAAAAAAGAAAAAACCCCAAACAAATTCACATTGTCGGGGGTCAAATCCAACGAACACCATCTTATCCCCCTCCGGCGCAAGATGATTAAACGGCCACTAAAGTAGCAGCCTGCTGATCTTGATCGGCTTTAACAAATAATGCTTTATATCGTTGCCACGCCGCTTTTTCATCGGTACCGGCTGGTTCGGCGAAAAGTTCGTTACTCGTGCAGAAAAAAGAACCAAATTCAGTTCTCAAGACACACTGACCGATTGCTTCTTCTGCGCTTTTTCCTTCAAAAATACCGACCGGAAAAGCAGAGTTACTTGCTTGCCATAAAACAATCCACAACGACTTTTTTTCCATTACTCTCCTCCCTTTTCCACGATTCTGGGAGCGATTAGAATCTCCCAAGCCCATTGCGCCATCTCCTGATAAACGTGTTTACCCGGATTAATTTTCTCCTGACCTGGATCAATCGCGATCTTTCCGCCAAAGCGCGGATCAATCCGAGATTGACCCTTAATCGTGCCTTTGACCATTGCCCATTCTTCACCCGGAACAAAAGTAATTCTGATATTTCTGTCCGGGCAATCAATGATCACCTCATTTCTCACCCGATCAACTTTTTCCAAAAAAATCTTTACCCACCTATGAAGCTCTTCGCTCCAAATAAACCGTTTCGCTCTTTTTCTGCCTGTTACGGTTAGCGTAGCCAAAACACTACCCTCCCTCATTCTATATTCTGTATATAACAAAGGTCAAAAACGATTTTTCTAATATAGCATAAATATTTAATTATGTCAAACCAAATTCCAAAAAATGAATTAAAGTACTGGCTGGCCTTTAATCAAATCAATGAAATCGGCCCAGTGCGCTTTCAAAAAATTTTAGCTTATTTCCCGAATCTTAAAACCGCCTGGCAAGCGCCAATTAAAGATTTGAGAGAAATTGGGCTTGAACCAAAAATCATTGAACAGATTAAAATTAAACATCAAGAAATTTCGCCTGAAGAGGAATTAGAAAAATTACAAGCCAAAAAAATTAATGTGGTTACGATTTTAGACGATAATTATCCTAAGCTGCTTAAAGAAATATACGCGCCGCCGCCGCTTCTTTATTATTTAGGCACGCTTGGCTTAAATGACCAAAATCCATTGGCGGTGGTAGGGACGCGAAAAATGACTAGCTACGGCCAGCAAGTCACGCAAAAAATTGTCAGTGACCTTGCTTCGGCGGGCTTAACCATTATTTCCGGCTTGGCTTTGGGCGTTGACGCCTGCGCTCATCAAACCGCGCTTGCCGTGGGCGGAAAAACCGCCGCGGTTTTAGGCCATGGCCTAGACCAGATTTATCCGATGAGCAATCGATTGTTAGCCAAAAAAATTCTGCAAAACAATGGCGCCCTGATCTCCGAATTTCCTTTGGGCATGCTGCCTTTTAAATCAAACTTTCCCCAGCGCAACCGCATTATCGCCGGCTTGAGTCTGGGAACTTTAGTCGTTGAGGCGGGTTTAAAGTCTGGGGCTTTGATTACCGCGCAATTTGCTTTAGAGCAAAATCGGGAAGTCTTTGCCGTGCCCGGCGATATCAATCGCTTTGGCAGCCAGGGGCCGAATCAACTGATTAAAAACGGGGCAAAGATGGTGAGTGCCGCTGATGATATCCTGGAATTTTTAAACATTAAACAAATCAAAAATTTCAATTTGGCGAATAAAATTTTGCCTCAAACCGAAGAAGAAAAAATAATTCAAAAAGCGTTGGCGAATGAGCCGCGGCACATTGACAAAATCGCTGGGTTAGTTAGACTTGATATCAGTGTGGTCAGCGCCACTTTAACGATGATGGAGATGAAAGGTCTGGTTAAAAACTTGGGCAACCAAACATATATAAAATCCTAAATTCTAAATAAATTTAAATTTCTTAAATCACAAATCTAAAATAATTTTAATATTTGAGTTTACCAAAACGAAAAAAACTCCCGGTGATATTATCCACTGGGGCCGTAAAATGTCCAACAGAATCATTGAATCACTATGACCATATAGGCTTGAGAACCTCCGCGCCATCAACGCTTGGAGAATTTCGAAAACAGCGGACGGTACATATCTTCTTGAATATTAATATGCAACTCCGCACGGTTTACTTTATCGCAGAATTCCACCGGCGCTTTTTCAATAATCGCCAAAGGTCGTCGTTCGTTCCCTTCACCCATAACTAAAACTGCGGCGGTCGCAAGACTGTCGGCTATATCAGTCCGAGAAAATTTGAATTTTCGGCCGAAAATATCCGGCGTACCGCGGTAGTCCTTAATGCCGCGA
>DATDWV010000102.1:0-14909 GCA_035289505.1 Patescibacteria group bacterium
TTAATTTAAAAGATCATTTTGGCAAAGAAATCAGAGAAATAAAAATTGCCGATCAGAAATGGCAAAAAAATCATTGGCAAGCGATTGAATTAAATTATAAGAAAGCCAAATATTGGCCGCAATATTATGGTAAATTAAAAAAAAATTACGAAAATGAATATGATAATATTTCGGATTTGTGTTATGGTCAGCTGATTTTATTTTTAGATTTTTTGGAAGCGAAAACAAAAGTGGTCAAAACAAGCGAATTAAGAAATTATCAAACTAAAAAGTTAGATATTGTGCTTGAAATTCTTAAGGATTTGAATACTGAAATTTATGTTTCCGGCGCTCTTGGCCGAGATTATGTTGATGCTAATCGATTTAAACAGCAAAATATTAAATTATATTTTCAAGATTACCAACATCCAACCCATCATCAGCTTTGGGGTGAATTCGCGCCATATATGAGTGTCATTGATTTGCTCTTTAATGAAGGGCCAAAAAGCAAAGAAATAATTTTTAGAAACAACATTTCTAAAGACGATTTATCCCGCACCTTTTAGCTATTTTAATTCTTGTAAAGCTATGAAAATTTTTTAATAAGTTAATAAATATTATAAAAAATAATAATGCTATGAATTTTAACTTTGCCTTCGGCAAAGTGATAGCTAAAAGGTGCGGGATTTACTAACTAAGCTGGAATTATATGAATAAAATTTTAATCGTCGGCGCTCATCCGGATGATGAAATTTTGGGCGTCGGCGGGACAATCTTAAAGCATGTTAAAAACGGTGATCAAGTCAAGATTTTAATTTTAGGTGACGGTGAAATTTCCAGAGAAACTGGAGATATCGCCAAAAGGCAAAATCAAGCTCAAACAGCAGCCATGTCTTTGGGCGTTAAAGATTTAATTTTAGAAAAATTACCGGATAATCAATTTGACTCCGTTCCGCTTTTAACCATTGTTAAAATTGTTGAAAAAGCAATTATGGAATTTAAGCCGGAAATTATTTATACTCACCATGGAGCGGATTTAAATATTGATCATCAGCTTACTTTTCGGGCAGTGATAACCGCTTGTCGTCCGCAGCCGGCATTTTTCGTCAAAAAGATTTTGACCTTTGAGACATCGTCTTCCACTGAATGGCAGAGTAAAGCAAGTGAAAAGATATTTTTACCCAACGAATATCACGATATTTCGGAATTTATTGATAAAAAAATTGAAATTTTAAAAAATTACCAAGACGAATTAAGGCCCTATCCGCATCCGCGATCAGCCGAGGGCGTAAAGATTTTAGCCCAATATCGGGGGATTGAGGTCGGTTATCGCTTTGCCGAAGCTTTTCAGATAATTAGAAGTCTTAATGACCAGTAATACAATAACTTGATTTAATATGAGTTTATCTAAAGATTTTATTGAAATTTTGTGTTGCCCTAAACGGCTTTGTCGCGGTGATTTATCATTGAAAGCAGAAAATGGCCGTGAGTTTTTAGTCTGTAATATCTGTCAAATAAATTACCCAATTGAGCAGGGTATTCCCATTCTTTTCCCTAATGTTGAGTATTCGCCGGATTTATTTAAGCGCCATTGGGATTTGAAAGAAAACGCCGAAAGCTATGCCTCAAAGTATAACAGCTATTTAAAAAAGCAGGGGACGCCATGGGGACTTTACACGCATTTTTCTGAACTTTTAGCGATTGATAAATTAATTTCAGCGGTCAATTTAGATTTAAGTGATAAAACGATTATTGATTTAGGTTGCGGCAACTGCCGACTTTTGACTTATTACGAAAAGGCCAAAATTAAAATTGGCGTAGATACTTCACTTAATCTTTTACTGGATGCGAAAAAAAGAAATCCAAATTATTGGCTGGTTTGCGGCCAACTTGAGGATTTGCCTTTTAAAGACGCTATTGCCGATTTTTCCTGTAGTATTAGGGTTTATCAGCATATCCGGTCATATCAACAAGCTTTTGCGGAAATGGTGCGCGTCACTAGGCCAAGCGGTTATGTTTCCTTAGAGCTTTATAATAAGTTGAATTTAAAAGAAATCTATAAACGTTTAAGAATGACTAAGTGGTTGGATAAATTCTGGCCTTGGGGGCTTGATTACGATCGTTATTACAGTTATCGGGAGATTAAAAATTGGTGTGAAACTAATTTTATTAAACCGCTTAAATTTGTCGGTTCGGGCTGGGGATTTTATTTTTATTTATTAGAACCGTTAAGGTTTCGCGGTCACGCGCCAACTTTCATCCAAAAAATAATTTATAATTTATTTTTTGCTGTAGAAAAATTCATTAGCCATCTGCCGCTAATTTCCTTGACGATGGAAAAGATTTCTTTTGTCGGTCGATTGCAGGAAAGACCGGCTACAGACGATTTATGGCAAAAAATAAACCATAGTTTAAAACGAAGAATTCAGGCAAAAAAAATTAAAAAATGGCAAAAAGTTTTTGAAAATCGTAATTATTGTTTAGTGGGTGATGACTGGCATCATCTAAATTTAACGATTGATTGGCTCAAAAAAGCCCAGGATGCGACTAGCGACGGCGGAGTCAGCCGCGGTTTTAGTTTGGTTAAAGAGGCAAAATCAAATCCAGCCGGTTGGCAGCCGTCATATCCGGAAACAACTGGTTATATCATTCCGACATTTATTGCCGCGTCAAAAATTTTAAACGACAATGATTTAATTCGGCGTGCTAAATTAATGGCGGATTGGGAAATTAGTCTGATGAACCCTGAAGGCTGGGTCCAGGCGGGGAATCTAAGCCAACTACCAAAGCCGGAAATTTTTGACACCGGACAAGTGATTCGCGGGCTTTTGGCAATTTATGACGAAGTCAAAGAAGAAAAATATTTAAAACAAGCGATTAGGGCCGGTGAATGGATTTTAAGTCAAAATCCGGGTGGGGGGGGGACAAAATCTTATTACACTTATGCCTTAGCGCCCCTGGCGCGTATAGAAGTTGAATTTTCCCGACCTGATTTCATTTCGTTAGCTAAAAATTTCGCCGACTATGTTTTAAACCAGCAACAAGATAACGGCTGGATTAATCAGGCCGATTTTAAATCCGGCAACGATGTTTTACTTCATCCTTTAGCTTACACGATTGATGGCCTTTGGGAAATCGGTAAAATTTTAAAAGAAGAAAAATATTTAATGGCGGCAAAAAAAAGTTTAGATCAAGTCATTGGTCAGATATCTCAAGAAGGAAAAATTGCCGGCCGGTTAGATAAAAATTGGTTGCCAACCGTAACCTGGTCTTGTTTGACCGGCATTGCCCAAATTGCCGAAACTTGCTGTAAGGTTTATGAAACGTCTGATGAAGTAAAATATTTAAATTCAGCTAAATTAGCTAAAGAATATCTGAAAAGCTGCCAGAATAATTTTGACAATCGTTTTGGCGGTCTTGGTGCAGTTTGGGGGAGCTGGCCGATTAACGGCGGATATTGCCCCAATCAAGCCCTGAATTGGGCCGCTAAATACTTCACGGATTTATTAATTTATTTTGTTAAAAATAAAAAAGATGATTAGTCAAGCTTTAGAAAATAAAAGAATTTTAATATTTCAGCAAAGAAACTGGGCCGTTCATACCGGACATTTTTTGGCGACTAAACTTCAGGCGGAGGGTTGCAAGTTAGTGGCCTTTACTTTGAAAAAATCTACTCATGAATTTATTATTAATCAGCAGGAAGTAAAATATGAACTGATTATTAGTAATGATGAAGTAATGAACAACCCTAAAGCCTACCTGCGCGGCGAAAAATATGATTTAGGCGAAATTTGTCGGGCATTGGGGATTGATTCAATTTGGCCATTGGTTTCAGTTTTAAGACATCACGTTAAATCTTACAAAGACAAATATTATTACAGCTTTCGGCAGAATGTATCGGACGAAGGCATTATTGATTACGTCATGGCAACTTATAAAGTCGTCAAAAACATCTTTGACCAATTCAATCCCCAAATAATTTTGGCGCCAAATTTTGTGTCTTTTCCCCATATCGTTTTCAATTTATACGCTCAAAAAAGAGGAGTAACGATGATCGCCGTAACTGATTGCAAAGTGACTGGGCCGTTAATTTTTACTTACAGCTACAATGATGACGCCGGGCCGTTTTATGATCGAATTGATGAACTCAACGGCAAAAGGGCGGAAACCGCCAATCGAGATAAAGCCAAAGAGTACATTAAAAATTTTCGTAAAAATTTCATCAAGCCCGATACTTATCAATTCACTAAAAATAGATCAGCGAAACAATCTTTGTCTAAAATGATAAAAAATGAGTTGCGACCATACTATCAAATTTTTCAATGGTATACCACTAAAAAATTGAATGTCTTGGAAAGCACCGGCATTACGCCAGACTATCGGCCGCCGAAAATTATACTGCGTGACCATTACGGCCACAAACGCTATGAAAAATTTATGAATAATTATAATTATTATCCATTTGAAAAACTGGGCAAGTATGTTTATTTGCCATTGAATTTTCAGCCGGAAGCCAATATTGACGTCGTCGCGCCATATTTTGCCAACCAAATTGAAACTGCCCGCCAGATCGCTATGTCTTTGCCCGATGACTATACTTTGGCGGTCAAGGAACATCCGGAGATGCTTGGTTTTCGGTCGCCTTCATATTTAGAAAAGCTGGCCCGGACGCCAAATGTTAAATTGATTGATTACCGAATTTCCAGTGAGCAAGTTTTAAAAGGCGCCGACATGGTAGTTAGTCCGAACAGCACCACTTTGGTGGAAGCGGCTTTTTACAACAAACCGGCGCTGCAGTTGGGGAATTTGGGAACTACTTTAAAATTGCCGAATGTGGCTAAATACACGGAAATGACCAGCGTTGCTCGTAAAATCAAAGAGCTTTTAGCCAGTGATTTTCATAATGATGATTACGAATGGCGCCTGGAGAATTTCGTGGCCGCGGCGTTTGATACGGGTTTTTACGCCCATTTTGAGAAGTTGTGGGAAAAGAAAGAAACCGAAGAATTAGAAATTTTGTGGCAAGTTTATAAAAAAGAGATTGAACAAGTTTTAGCCAAATCGTGAATTATGAGGTTAAATAAAATTAATAAATTAAGCCGAAAAACTGTTAAATTCGGGTTACTTTTAATCGAATTGCCTAAAGTGTTTTGGTTTAATTTAAAAATTTTAGTTATGCGTCAAAAGAAGGCAGTATTAATGAATATTACTACGACCAATGAATTTTTTTACCTTAAGCCAATATTAAACAGTTTGGCGCGGGATAGGCGTTATTTGATTATCATTTCCGCCGACAGAAAGATTTATTCAGATCTAAAAAAATTATTTAAAACCAAGATGAAATTAAGTTTGCCAATCGTAAATCTTTTTTGGGCCAATGCTTTTGGGCGTTTAAATTTTTATATTAACGCGACTTTATCTTATGACACCATTGTTCCAGCCAAAGCCAAGTATAAAATAAATTTGCCTCACTCGATTGTTTCAAAATCAAAGTCTGATATTTTTTCGCCGGTTATCGAAAAAATGACGGATATTTTTGCGACCGGACAAGCATTTATCCAGGACCTAAAAAATTATTATCGGGATAATCGCTTGGATAATTTGCTTAAAATTCACAACGTTGGTTGCCCAAAATCTGATGCTTTATTCTCCGGGCAAGTCAATAAAATTGATTTGTTAAAAGAAATCGGTTTAGACCCGGATTTGCCAACGGTCTTTTATGCTCCGACCTGGAATCAAGAAGCTAGCGTTTACTCTTGGATAGAAGACATCTTGAATTTGCCGGAAAAATTTAAAATTAATTTGATCATCAAGCTCCATCCTGGCGTTTATGTTGACCCGGATAAGAAAAAAGTCAGCGGTGGCGTTAATTGGCGAAATTATTTTCAATCAGAACATTTACGGCAGAAAAGAATTTATAATATTTTAAATGAGGATTCAACTGATTTTGTCAAGATTACCGATGTCGCCATCACTGATATCAGCACCACCTGGATAGAATTTTATTTAACGAAAAAACCGATTATTTTTTTGGATATCCCCGAATTTTTTAAAAAATATGAGTTTAACTCATTGGGAGATGTTAGAAACGCTTATGGCTATTTAGTGAAGGATGTCGGTGAGTTGGATAAAATTGTGTCAGCCATTATCACTAATAATTTAAAATTGAAAAATCCGCCGTTGATTGATGAGCAATTGATTTTTAACAGAGGCAAAGCGACGTCGGCGGCTTTGGAGATTATTAATTCATTATAATTTGTAAATTATGAAAGCAATTATTATCGCCGCCGGAATGGGCAATCGCTTATTTCATCTAACTCTCAACACGCCCAAATGTTTGTTGAAGATTAACGGCAAACCGATTATTGAACATCAGCTTGAAATTTTTCGCAGTTTAGGCATTAGTGATATCACGATTGTTAAAGGATTTTTACAGGATCAAATTAATTATCCTGGCACTAAATCCCACATCAATGATGATTATAGAAATAATAATATTTTAGCCTCTTTAATGTACGCGGAAAATGAAATTAATGATGAAGTGATTATTTCTTATTCTGATATTATTTACGAAAAAGAGGTGGTGGAGCAACTAATGGCTTCTTCTGAGGATATGGCCATAGTTGTTGATCGAGGCTGGAAAAATAATTACATTAATCGGGAAGGTCATCCAATCAATGAAGCAGAAAAAGCATTTATTGAAAATTCTGAATTGAAAAAAATCGGTAAACATTTAGGCGTTGATGAAGCAAACGGCGAATTTATCGGCATTTTTAAATTATCGAAAACTGGCGCTGAGATTTGGAATAATATTTATCGTCAAGCTAAAGAAAAATATGAAGGCCGGCCTTTCCAGCAAGCTAAAATTTTCAAAAAGGCTTATTTAACCGATTTTTTTCAAGAATTAATCAATGGCGGTCAGAAAATTGTTCCGGTGAATATTAACGGCGGTTGGTTGGAAATTGACAGCATTGAAGACTTGAAGATGGCTGGCGGCAATATTATGGCAACAAAAATTACCCCTGAAGCAAAAAGGGGGTTGTTGAGCAATATTTTGACAACGCGAGGATTCGTTCGCGTGATGGAAGCCCACAATGGCATCAGTGCGATTGTCGCCAGTAACGCGGTAACCAGCAGAACTAAAAAATCTTTCGATGCTTTGTGGATAAGCAGCTTAACCGAGTCAGCCGCTAAAGGTCAGCCGGATATTGAAATTATGGGTCCAGACTCTCGGCTGAAAACCGTTGAAGAAGTGTTGGCGGTTTCCAATAAGCCGGTGATTATTGATGGGGATACCGGCGGCGATCCTAATGCCTTTGAATATTTTGTGGCCAAAGCTGAAAGACTGGGAGCCTCAGCGATAATTATTGAAGACAAAGTTTACCCTAAACGCAATAGTCTTGACAAAGGCTCCAAGCAAATTTTGGAAGATCCGGAAGTTTTTTCTGACAAAATTAAGCGCGGTAAGTCCGCTTGCTTGACTGATCAATTTATGATTATGGCTCGAATAGAAAGCTTTATCGCCGGAAAAAATTTAGATGATGCGACAATGCGCGCCAGAAAATATTTAGCGGCCGGAGTGGATGGAATTATGATTCATTCCAAAGACAAAGATCCGGATGAAGTTTTGGCATTTGCTGAAGCTTACAAAAAATTAAGCCAAGAAATGAACTTATCTAAGCCTTTAATTTGCGTGCCGACCACTTATAATTCCATTAATGAATATAAATTGCAAAAAGCGGGATTTAATATTGTAATTTACGCCAATCATTCATTACGAGCATCAATAAAAGCCATGCAGCAGGTTTGTAGAAAAATTTTGGAAAAAGGCAGAGCCAAAGGTGTTGATAAGCAACTCAGTTCAGTCGAAGAGATTTTCGATTTAGTGGGATTTTCCGATATTAAAATTAAGGATAAACATAATAATGGTAAAGGTTAAAGAATTTTACAATTCATTAAGAGAGCATAACGTCACATTTTTTACCGGGGTGCCGGACTCTTTACTTAAAGATTTTTGCGCCTATGCGTCTGACAATGCGGCCGGCACTGATCATGTGATTGCCGCCAATGAAGGCAATGCATTGGCTTTAGCAACTGGGCATCATTTAGCAACCGGAAAATTTGGTTTAGTTTATATGCAAAATTCCGGTTTGGGTAATGCCATTAATCCCTTGACTTCTCTCGTTGATCCACAGATTTATTCCATTCCACTGCTGCTTTTGATTGGCTGGCGCGGTGAGCCTGGATTTAAAGATGAGCCCCAGCATGTTAAAATGGGCCAAGTGACGCTCCCAATTTTAGACGCGTTAGGCATTCCTCATAAAGTTTTAGATGATAATTTTAAAGGTATTATAGATCAAGCAAGCAATTATATCAAAAAAAACAGCAGCCCGTTTTCCATTGTGGTTCGGGCCGGAACTTTTGAAAAATATGATAGCAGGGAGGATAAACTAATTAATTTTGAGATGAGTCGCGAGCAAGCCATTGCCGAGATTGTTAAATCGCTGGGGCATAAAGACATTATTGTATCAACGACCGGAAAAACCTCTCGGGAGCTGTTTGAGTGCCGGCAAATTAACAATTTAGGGCACAATCAAGATTTTTTAACCGTTGGCAGCATGGGACATTCTTCTTCAATTGCTTTGGGTATTGCCTTGGCCAAACCCAACCGTCAAGTTTATTGTTTGGACGGTGATGGCGCCTTGATTATGCATCTGGGGAGTTTATCAGTCATCGCCCAGCTCAAGGCGACAAATTTTAAACATATTGTTATTAATAATTTTGTTCACGATTCAGTCGGTGGTCAACCAACGGCGGCGATTACTACCGATATCCCAGCTATCGCCAAAGCCGCTGGTTATATTGATACATTTTCTGTCTCTACTAGAGCTGATTTAATTGCGGCAATGAAGAAAATTAAAGCCGCCGTCGGTCCGATATTACTAGAAGTCAAGGTCAATAAAGGCGCCAGGAAAGATTTAGGCCGTCCATCAACTACGCCAATTCAAAATAAAGAATTATTTATGCATTTTTTAAAAGATTAATTGATTATATGAATATAATGTGTTTAAGTTTTAGAACTCCTCCCGTGGTGCGGCCTCAGGCGATTTTGATTGGCAAAATGATTCCGGAATGGGTTAAACAAGGAATTAATCCCATTATTGTCACTTATGAAACGTCAGATCAGTGGCAAATTGATTTACCAATTTATTATATTCCGCAATTAAAAATTAGCCGATATTTTAATAAGATTGGGTTTGTTAAAAATCTTATAGAAAAAAGATACTATCAAAAAATATTTAAATTAGTTAAATCATTAATTATTAAACATAAAATTGAATTAGTTTTTTCTTTTTCTAATCCTTATGCCAGCAATATTTTAGGAGCAAGGCTTAAAGAGAAATTAGGCGTAAAATTCATTTCCCATTTTTCTGATCCTTGGTATGATGATCCTTATCAATCTTTTTCTAAGTCTGAAAAAAAAGATATTGCCAAAAAAGAAAAAAATATTATTCAAAACAGCGATCGAGTAATTTTTAACAATGAAGCGGCCAAGGATTTGGTGATAAAAAAATATCCAGTCGAGTGGCGAAAAAAATCAATAGTCATTCCCCATTGTTTTGACGGCAAAAAATATCCGGCGCTGTTAGAAAAGAAAAAAGCTTATTTCATTATTAGCCATATCGGCGCTTTTTATCAGCAACGCAATCCGGATCTATTATTTTCTGCCCTAAGCTCAGTCTTAGCCAAAGAGCCAAACCTTAAAAAGATATTAAAGCTAAGATTAGTTGGCGGTGATCTTAAATATACTAATTACCAAACAAAAGATTTATTATCAGTTGTTTCTAAATTTGGCTTGACAGAAATTGCTGAAATTTTACCCGCTGTTTCTTATCAAGAAAGCTTGAAAGAAATGAAATTAGCCGATTGTTTAGTCGTCATTGACGCTGATTTCAACCCTAGCCCATTTTTTCCGTCAAAAGTTGTTGATTATGCCGGCAGCAAGACGCCGATTATTGGCATTACGCCAAATAATAGCCCAACGGCCCAATTTCTTAATGGATTGGGCTGCCCAAGCTTTGATTATCAGCGAGAAAATGATTTGACTGATTATTTAATTAAATTAATTAATAGGCAGATCAAAATTAATATTAATGAAAATTATTTAGAGAATTTTTCCGTTGAGTCTACGACTAAATTATTAATTAAAACTTTTAAAGAAGTATTAACCAAAAATTTATGAGATTAGCCATTATTTTAGGGACCCGGCCGGAAATTATCAAAATGTCGCCGATTATCAGGACTTGCGATCAAAGAAACATTGATTATTTTATTTTGCATACCGGACAGCATTACAGCTATGAAATGGATAGAAAGCTTTTTGAAGATTTAGAAATCAGCCAGCCAGCCTATAATTTGAATGTCGGCGGTCAGCCGTATCGCAAACAGGTCGGAAACATGACCAGAGAAATTATGGCGCTTTTGGAAAAAGAAAAGCCGGACGTGGTTTTGGTTCAGGGCGACACAATCAGTGTTTTGGCCGGTGCTTTGGCGGCGAATAAATTAAAAATAAAAATCGGCCATCATGAAGCCGGTTTGCGCAGCCATGACTTGACGATGTTGGAAGAAACCAATCGAATTATTACCGATCATATTTCGGATTATTTATTCGCCCCGACCGATGATGCTTTAAAGAATTTGTATGAAGAAGGCATTACCAGCGATAAGGTTTTTTTAACCGGCAATACGATCGTTGACGCGGTTTTTCAAAATTTAGCTTTAGCTGAAAAAAAAGTTGATATTTTGGAAAAATTAAATTTAAAAAAGAAAAATTATATTCTCGTAACGGTTCATCGATCAGAAAATGTTGATAACGAAATAAGATTGAAAGGCATTATTGAAGGATTAAATCTTGTTAGCCGGGAATTCCAATTACCAGTTATCTTTTCAGTCCATCCTCATACCGCTAACAGTTTAAATCAGTTTGGCCTTAATATTAATAATATTAAATTGATTCAGCCCTTAGGTTATTTAGAATTTATGCAACTGGAAGCCAATTCAAGGTTAATAATTACCGACTCCGGGGGTTTGCAGGAGGAGGCCTGTATTTTAAAAATTCCTTGCGTGACGGTTCGCGACAACACCGAACGGCCGGAAACGATTAAGGCAAAAATTAATATTTTAGCCGGTGCTGATCCAGCTCGTATCCTGGCGGCGGCAAATGAAATGATAAGAAATAGTCGGCAATGGATTAATCCTTTTGGGAACGGTGACGCCGCTCAAAAGATTTTATCTCTAACCGAAGAGCAACTAAAAAAAATATGAATTTCATGGTTCGTCCCTCAAAATCTTTTTTGTTTGATTTACTGGAAAAACGGCTTAAGTCTTATGTGAAGGGCGTGGCTTTGGATGCTGGTTGCTCAAATTTTAAAAATCGGAAATTTTTTAAAACCAAAAATTATATTGGTCTTGACATTGATCTGGAAGCGATTCGGAATGGTATAAAAAAAATTTCTGACAATTCCAGCTTTGGTTTGTTGGGTGATCTATCTAATTTATCCACGCTTTCCAGCAACAGTTTTGAGGTTATTGTTTCCACTAATACTTTATATGTTTTGCCGTTTGAGTCACGTTTAAACGCGATTAAAAATTTATGCCGCGCTACTGCCAATGAGGGAATAATATTTATTGATTTAGAATTTGACCGTCAATCAGTTCAAACTATCGCTTTATTAAAATCAAATTTTGAAAAAGTGGAAGTGATTTATTACAAAAATACCATCAGCTGGCTTTATGAAAAGATCTTTGAACGTCATGGTTTTTTAGGTGATCACCCGATTGCCGGAAAATTTTTTTTTCGTTTATTGGCTTGGCTGATCAGCCGCTTGGAATTTTTAACTTGCCATTTTCCATTTATGAATAAGAATTTAATCTTAATCGGCACTAAAAAAAGAGGAGGAATGATGAATAGTCAATTTGAAATTTCCTCCCTGCCCTTGTTGGAGCCAAGAATTTATTATTTAATGAAATAACATGAATATCAGAAAAAAAATTAAATATAAAGTCAAAACTCCTTTAATAGATTGGTTAATAAAATTTAGTTTGAAAATGAACTGGCCGATTTTAACGGGGTTAGCCTTAAGCTGGGCAGTGACTCAAGCTAATAATCGCGGTCAATACACAGTGCTTTGTTTGGGCCGAAGTATTTTTACCAATGATATTGATGCCCTGGCCTACTTTGGAAAAAAAATTAAATATTTGGTAATCAATTTAAAATATTTTGATTTTTTTCTTGAACATTTTATTGCCAGTGAGGATTTAAATAACATTACCGAAAATAATTATTATGATACGGATTTTGGTCAAGCGGGCAAGCGAAAATTAAATCACTATTTAAAAAAGGTTTTGCCATGGTGGCAGCGTTTTTCGGGTTTTTCCGCGATAATGTCGGGTAATTTTAGCTATATCCAGCAGCAAGAGTTGTCCAAGGTCTGCGAAGAGAAAAACTTTCCTTTTATTGTTTTGCACAAAGAAGGCGTTGCTATCCCAGGGAATTTTGAAAAACTCACCCAACAATGCAAAAGTCAACGTTTTTTTGGCACAAAAATGTTATTATATAACGACCAGATAAAGCAAGCTCTTTTAACAGCTAAAATTTTTGGATTAACTGAAAACAGATTAAAAATCGTTGGCATGCCGCGAATAGACTATTATTTTTCTGAAAAGCCTGGTAATAGTTTAATTGATCAAAAAAAAATAACTTTTTTTTCCTTTTTACCGCGGGATAAATTTTGGTATACTGTCGCTGATGAGCACGACCTAAATCAAATTGAAAAACGCTCCAGTGAGTTTCACTTCTGGATAATGCTTTTTGCTCAAAAACATCCAGATTATCAAGTGATTATTAAAACTAAAGTGGCCGAACACTTTGTTGACTATGTTTCGGCGATATTAAAAGATAAATTTAATCAACCGATCAATAATTTAAAGATTATTAACGTCGGCAATCCATTTGAATTGATTCAACAAGCTAAAGTCATCTTAGGGTTTAATTCCACGGCGTTAATTGAAGCGATTGCCAATGATAAAATGATTATTACGCCTTATTTTGGCGACATCATTACTGGCTGCGGCTGGGATTATTTTTTGAATTACCCGAATTTAGTCAATTACGCTAAAACCTACGATGAGTTGGAAAATTATATTTTAGCGTTATCACATATGGTAGAATACAATCAAGATAAAAAAAATGCTTTTTTGCAAGATTTTATTTATCTGCCAGACGGCCAAGCGAGCTTAAGAACCGAAGACGAGATTATTAAAATTATTAATAAACCAAATCAATAAAAAATGAAAAAAATAAAATTAGAAAAATTTAGCGAAAAAACCCTTGAGATTTATGGTCGCTTTAAAGAACAGCTGGGGTCAGAACATATCGCCACTCCGATCACTATTGAAATTTTACTTGATATTTGTCGTAATCAGAAACCCGTTAGCATTCTTGAATTAGGCGGCGGTTTAGGGACAATTAGCTATTTGCTTTTGAGTAATTCTAACGCCCAACTTGATATTTACGAAGACAACGATTTTTGTCAGCGAAAATTAAAAGAAAATTTGGCGACTTTTGCGGGCCGTTACCAGATTATTGAAAGTTATCGGACCTTACCGCCAAATAGTAGTTATGATTTAGTGGTTGTTGATGGTGGCAGCGGCAAACCAGGCGATGGTGGTTATAAAAACGCCGTTTCGTGTATCATGGCTTGTCTTGATTCAGTGAAAACAATTTTTGTTGAAGGCTATCGTTATCATCAATGTTACCTTATCAGAAAAGCCGTGGCCGTAAATCACCTTTTTAAATTGAGTTTATATTTGCCATCTCAATTTAAAGGTCAGGTAATTAAGGGCGGCTCAAAAATTGAATGCAAATTAAGCCATAAAAAATTATTTAAATTTATAAATCATATTTACTGGGAATTGATTGCGCGTCATCATATTAAAAATTTAACAAATTAATATCAAAAAAGTATGAAACCGAGAGTCAAAGCCACAATTATTAAAAAAAATGTTTCAATTAGAGTAGCAATGGAAGTGATCCAGAATCAGACTCACTTGGCACCCGATGCTCCCGGCCACATTGCTTTAGCCACGGATAAAAATAATAAACTTATCGGTATTGTTACCGATGGGGACATCAGAAGAGCTTTGTTAAGGGGCGTTGATATGGACGACAAAGTTGAATCAATTATTAATCTTGACCCCATTACTTTTTTTAAAGATTTAACGCCAACTGAAATATTAGAAAAAACCGTTGAACAAATCAAGCAAAGATCAAAAAAAAGGTTGGAAGTTATTATTACCGTTGACGAGCAAAATCGTCCTTACGATATTTTTACTTTTTTTGAACTTTGGCGGAAGGTTGAAATAAAAACTCGGGTAGTTTCCATCATTGGTTTAGGTTACGTCGGTTTAACCTTGGGACTGGTTTTAGCTGACTCCGGATTTAAAGTGGTCGGTGTTGATAGTAACGATAAAATCGTAGCGGATTTAAAAAAGAAAAAAAGTCATATTCATGAGCCGGGAATTAACAGTTTATTGTCTCATCATTTAAATAATAATTTTTTTGTTCAAAATAAATTTGATGGTAACGATAGCGACGTTTACATCATTTGTGTCGGCACGGCCGTTAATCAGAAAGGAAAAGTGATTACCAAACCATTAGAAGAATCTTTAAGCTATCTGAAGGGGATTTTAAAAGAAGATGATTTGGTTATTTTGCGATCAACAGTGCCCGTTGGCACTTGCCGAAAATTAGTGATTCCTTGGCTGGAGAAAAAAACGAAAATGAAAGCTGGCGAAGATTTTCATATTGCCTTTGCTCCTGAAAGGACTTCAGAGGGCAAGGCTTTAGTTGAATTAAGATCGTTACCTCA
>DATDWV010000103.1:0-3016 GCA_035289505.1 Patescibacteria group bacterium
TGGCAAAAGTGGCAGAAAACCATTGGGGGCAACAATTCACCCTCCAGCGCCAATCTAAGTTTAATTTCTCTCGCCTTGGGTCTCAATGTTGCCCCCAAACCCCCTCGTCCCAGAGAACATCTTTAGTGATTTAAATACAAAACCCCCACTTATTTGGCAAAGCGAGGGTTTTAAAAATTAAAATTTTCAATTTGATATATTAATTGTCATTGCGAGGAGTCCCGCGGCCGCGGGACGACGAAGCAATCTGACGCGAAGCGTCATCCCGAACGAAGTGAGGGATCTGCTAAATCTTAAGAGATTGCTTCCCCCGCGGCCGCGGGGTCGCAATGACATCTTATTTATTTTCAATCGCTTGTTGGTAAAGATCTTTGAGTTCTTTTAGTATAGTTTGATATTCTTGATTTTGTGGAAATCGCTTGGTTAAACTTTCTAAAAATTCAATGGTCGCTTTTAAATCTCGTGAATCTTTATAAGCGGCCAGAATTTTATTGACATACTCCGGCTGATAAATATTTAAACCCGAATTAAACGCTTGATCCAAAGCGGCTTTGGCTTCCGCCGGCTTTCGGCTTAAAACATAAGCAATGCCTAAATTCCAATAGGCCTCGGCAAATTTGGGATTTAGATCAATCGCTTTTTGAAAATAAGTAATCCCTTCAGTAAATTTCGCTTCTGACATTTTGACGCGGCCAAGTAAGGTGAGGGTTTGATAGCGTTTTGGTGAAATCATTAACGCTTTTTGACTGATTTCTTCAGCCGCGGTCAAATAATAATTTGGATTAATTTCGCTTGAGGCCAAATAAAGCTCGCCTAATAACAAATAATTTTGAATTTCATAAGGCGCGGCGCTGATATTTTTTTTCATTTCTTCAATGGCGAATAAAAGCAGAGTCAAGGTTTCCTGATTGATGCCGGAAAGATTAATGCGATCGCGCGTGGCTTGAATCAAAATAAAACGCAATTCCGACTGCTTAACATTGGAAAAAGCAAAAGCTTTTTCAAAATCTTTTTTAATGGCTGAAACATTGGTTTTATCTTTAGTCACGGCTTTAGCCGTGTAATAATTGGCCAGGGTTGGACGCAGATTCAGCCAGAAGGCAGAAATAACAAAAATCGCTAAAAGACAGAAAAATAAAATTAGACTTTGGCCTGCGAAAATAATTTTTGTTTTTTCTGGCGGTTTTTTTTCTTGGGGCAATGATTGGAATTGGATCAAAGCCAAAACCAGAAAAAACAAAAGATAAGAATTTAAAGTATCAAAAACAAAAATATTTTGAATCAAATAAGCAACGATTAAAGCGGTTAAAATTAAATTAGGCCAAAAATTGTTTTTTGCTTGCCAAATTAATTTAAAAGTAAAAATAATAATCGCCCAATAAGCGATTAAGCCGATTAAGCCGGTCGTGACCCCGATTTCCACGATAAAATTATGAGCCCGGTCATACCACGGGTGCGAGCCGATATCGCGGGCTAAAAGGGGATTAAAATGGACATTGGCCGCGGCATTAAAATTTTCCCAACCCCAGCCAAAAATAGGCTTTGCCAAAAATGCCTGCCAGCCCGTTTGCCAAACTAATACTCGGTTTTGGGCGGTAATGTCGGTTAAAGAAATATTGACTAAACGATTAATTGTCGGTAATTGCTGAAGCCATGGTTGCTTGCGGTTTAAATAGAAAAAAATAGAAACACTAATCAATAAAATTAAGAAAAATAAAGCCCCGACTCTAATCATTCCTTTTTGCCTAAATAAAATGACGAATAGAATAAAAAGCAGGGAAAAAATTAAGGCTAAAATCGCGCCCCGAGTTTCAGTCTGCCAAAGTAAAAACAAATCAATAATAATTAAACTGGCGTAAAAAATTTTTATTTTTGATTTTTCTTGATGCAAAAGATAAATTGCAATAAAAATAATAAAAATTAAGTAAGTGGCGAAAAAACTCGGGTTGCCAATGGCCGCGCCCAAACGTTGGCCGGAAGTTTTTAAAGCCGGGGAAAGATTAAGCCACTGGGCTAAAGCGTAAAGCGATTGGAAAATACTGGCAATTAAAGTTAAATTTAATAAATTCCGCCATTCCACTTTGGTTTTAAATATGCTGGTTAAAATGATAAAAAATAGTAGGAAGTGAAGCCAAGTAATAATCCCTTCAGTTCGTTCCATGGAGCTGAAAAAACTGCGAAAAGGGTTAACGCCGAAAAACGCGGAAATAATTTGGATTAGAATAAAAAGAGAAATTAAGCCGACAAGCGCCATTTGTCTTGGCCGAAATTTTGGCTGAATAATGATTAGCCAAAGATAAGCGGCAAAACAAATTTCAATTATCAGGCGGAAGATGATTGTTCGGGGGAAAACCAAGGGGTATAAAAAATTGGGGTTAACGTATAGCGGTAAAAATAAAATAATAAAAATTCCAGTTTTAATAAACTGGAGCAAGAAATTTTCTAAATTGAATTTTTGTCCCGATTTTTCCCAAATCTCTGATTTGGTGAAAAATCGAGGATCCCGACCTAAGCGTCGGGATTTTTTCAACTCTTTGTTTAGGGGAGTCATACCCCTATTATAGCGCTAAAGATGATAAAATAAAATAACTAAAATCGGGGTGCCGGGACTCGAACCCGGAATCTCACGCACCCGAAGCGTGCGCGATAGCCAATTACGCTACACCCCGATAAATCACTTTATCATTGTTAACTGCTTGCCCCGCTTCAATTTTACCTTAGAATAAAAAAGAAAACCAGATATTATTTTAATTTAACTATTAAAATTTCGCAACCCGCGCGTGCCGAATAGGCACACCCTGCTTAGGGCGCAGCGGGTTGCCTCTAAATTAATTCGTAAAATTGAAGCGGGGTTAATAGTTAATTGTCAACCGGTTACCCACGCACTAAAGCCCGCGATGAGGTTAAGTACCAAATAATTTTATTATTTCGCGCAGAGTCGCCTGACGGCTTACTTCTTTCAAAATCATAGTTTAATAATAGGCTTAGTGCGGGGTTAATATTTGTTTCTGCTCGG
>DATDWV010000104.1:0-6276 GCA_035289505.1 Patescibacteria group bacterium
AGCGGGAGCGACGGGGCTCGAACCCGCAACCTCCGCCGTGACAGGGCGGCGCTCTAACCAGTTGAGCTACACCCCCGCTCGGGGCTTAAGACAATTATTTTTTTACTTCATTAACGATTTTTTCAAAAACCGTTGGATGATCTTGGGCTAAACCGGCTAAAACTTTTCGGTCTAATTCTATTTTATTAATTTTCAGCAAATTAATAAACCGAGAATAGGACAGCCCTAAAGGCCGGACCGCGGCATTGATTTGGATTTGCCATAAACCGCGATTGACCCGCTTTTTGACTTTGCGGCCGCGATAGGCGTGAACGCCGGCTTTAAATAACGCGGTTTTGGCCAGCCGGATCGTATTTTTTCGGCCCCAGCGATAACCTTTGGTTTGGGCAAAAAGCCGTTTGCGTTTGGCAACATGAGTTTTTCCACGTTTGACTCGAGGCATAGTTTAGGAATTAGGACTTAGGATGTTAGGAAGTTAGACGATTAGGAATAAGGCAAAGCGCGGCGGACATTTTTCAAATCCGTTTTCGCGACTTGAGCAAAGCGCCTTTTGTTTCGGGTAGTTTTGCCGGATTCCCGGGCATTAAAATGATCTTGGCCTGAGGTTTTCATAAAATATTTTTTGCCCTTGGTCACTTTAATTTTTTTCGCGGTGGCCTGATGAGTTTTTAGCTTCATAGAGTTTAACTTAACTTTAAATTAAAAAACAGCGGTTGGCTGGTAAGATTGTTAAAAATTATTTTTTACCAATCAATACTGATAATTTTCCGCCTTGCGCGGCGAGCGGCTGTTCCAGATTAACCGGAATTAATTCATTAAGATCAGCGACAAATTTGTTGATAATTTCCCGGGCTTGTTGAAAATGTTGGCGTTCTCTACCTTTAAGCAACATTTCCACCCGAACTTTATCGTCTAAGCCGATAAATTTTTTCGCTTGATTTAATCTGATTTCAATGTCATGAGGACTGATTCGCAAAGAAAGGCGGATACCCTTGACCTCAATCTTTTTTTGTTTGGCTTTTTCTTTGCGCCGTTCTTTTTCTTCTTGATATTTCAATTTGCTGTAATTAATGATTTTGGCGACTGGCGGCTGGGCCAGGGGAGAAACTTCCACTAAATCCAAACCTTTTTCTTGCGCCATGCTTAACGCCTGGCTGGTGGCCACGACGCCTAAATTTTCGCCGTTCTCGTCAATTAAGCGGACTTGGGGAGTGCGAATAAACGAATTGACGTGATAGCGGCGAAAAATTTCTGGCTTATGAAAAGTTTTTCGGCGTGAAATTCTCAAAGTTTTATAATTTATTTTTAATTAATAATGGTGGAGATGAGGGGCCTTGCACCCCTGTCTAGAAAAAGATCCAAAGCGATTTTACAAGCTTAGTCGATTTTTAGATTCAATTGGCTGGTTAAAAATTGACAAAACCCCGCCAATTAAAGTCTCAAGTGGTTTCGGCGAATTATTGAGACCCTAATTCGCCTAGCCTAAAAAGTGACACCGGGAACCGGTTATTAGGCGTCGCCGGGCCGATGGCTTTGGGTTTTAGGCCAAAGCGGGCGCTAAACTAAGTGAGCTGAAAGCTGACTTAACTTTAGCGATAAGTGATTTGGCACTTATGTTTTTGATGGCTTTAGTTTTACGAGATCAAACCATCAACTCTCGGCTTGAGCGCTTTAAATCTTAAATTCTATCGATTGTTAAACATCCCCAAGCCCAAAAATTGCTAAGCAATTTTTGGGAAATTCTAAACTCTAAATTCCAAATTCTAAATAAATCCGAAATTCAAATTTTCCAATGACCAAACGTTTGGCTATTTGGATTTTAGTGATTTTAATTTATTTAGGATTTAGCGCTTCGGATTTAGAATTTTTTTAGATGGCGCCTGATTTCCCTGTCCACTTCTCTTTTTTTAATGATTCGGCGTTTATCAAACTGTTTTTTACCCTTGGCGATCCCGATTTCCACTTTAACCAGGCCACCTTTAGTATATACAGAAATTGGTAAAATTGTCAAGCCGTGTTCTTGGCTTTTACCGCGCAAATAATCAATTTCTTTTTTCTTCAATAATAGTTTGCGGCTTTGAGTCGGCTCGTAATGAGTTTGGCTGCCGCGGGCTGGTTTATAGGGGGAAACATGAACATTAATCAGCCAGGCTTGGCTTTTTTGGTCAATCGTGATATAACTGCCTTTTAAATTAATCTGGCCATTTTTGATGGCTTTAACTTCCGCGCCGGTCAAAACCAAGCCAGCTTCCAGCTTTTCCAAAATCTGGTAGTCATGAAGGGCTTTTTTATTGGCCGTGATCTGGGGCATAGCTGTTAATCATTATATCGGTTTTTTTGACACTGTAAAGGGAAAGTTAGTATAATAAAGTAATGGAAAGTAAAAACGTCACGATTAATATTTCCACCGGCACGGTTTTAAAAATCGTCGGCATCTTTTTAATTTTGGCTTTTGCCTGGTTTATCCGCGACGTAATTTTAATGGTTTTCATTGCCATTATTTTTGCTTCTTTGATTGAGCCGCTGGTTAATTTTTTGGAAGGAAAAAAAATCCCGCGGGGCGTTTCGGTTATTTTAATTTATATTGTTTTGATTTTATTTTTGATTTTAACTGTCCGCCTAATCATTCCGCCGATGGTGGAGCAAGTGGCTTCATTGGCCGCGAATTTCCCCAGCCTCTGGAATCGGATTTTAGAAAATTTTTCCAACCTGCGCCAGTATTCCGAAGAGCAGCAGCTGCTGGATCAAATTCAGCAGGGTTTGGGCGGTTTGCAGTCTGGATTGCAAAAAGCCGCCTCCGGGGTTTATTCTTTTATCATTTCCATTTTCCGCAACCTGATTAATTTTGTGATGATTTTAGTCATCACTTTTTATTTGGTCGTGCAAAAAGAAGCGGTGAGCAAATTATTTAGAGCGGTTGCTCCATCGGCTTATCAAGATTATCTGATTAATTTGTTTGTCGCCATTCAGAAAAAAATGGGGGACTGGGCGCGCGGCCAACTGATTTTAGGTTTGATTGTCGGCCTGTTTTCTTTTGTCGGCTTGCTTTTTATTATGCCAAAATACGCTTTGGTTTTGGCTTTGGTTGCCGGCATCACCGAATTAATTCCTTACTTGGGCCCGACTTTAGGCGCGATTCCCGCGGTTTTTTTGGGCTTTACCGTGCCGCCGGTGTCTTTTTGGCAGGGAACGGCGGTTTTAATTTTATATGTCGTGATTCAGCAGGTGGAAAATAATTTGCTCGTGCCGCAGGTGATGAAGCGGCAAGTCGGCTTAAATCCGGTGGTGACAATTATCGTGATGTTGATTGGCGCGCGATTAGCTGGTATAATAGGGTTAATCTTGGCCATTCCGGTGGCAACGGCGATCAGCGTGGTTTTAAAAGATTTTCTCAAAAAATCAGAATTGAGAGAGATTAAGGAAAAAATAGATCATCAATAATAAATTACAAATCCAATTCGCCAGCTGGCGGACAAATCCCAAATAAATTATTAACACGGGTATGTCATTGCGAGCGACTGAAGGGAGCGAAGCAATCTCGTATAAATTAGTCAGAGATTGCTTCGTCGCTACGCTCCTCGCAACGACAAAAGAGATAATCATTTGAATTTATTTGTCCCGATTTTTCCTAAATCTATAGATTTAGGAAAAATCGAGGATCCCGTATTCATTTAAAAAATAAATTAAGGTGCGGGAGAGCTTGAAATTTGAAACTTGGTGCTTTAAAATTATACTTATTAATTATTAATAATTCAATAAAGGGGAAAATAATTTTCCCATAAATACGGAAATTATATGGCTTATCAAATGAACCATAAGGAAACTCGGCCATCAGTGCGGCCGGCCTCAAGCTTTCCCACCGGCGCCAAAATCAATAAGGGTCCGGAGGAGAAAAATTGGCTTAAGGGTTTAATTACTTTAATTGTCGTTTTAGTGATTATCGGCGGTGGCATTTATTTAATCGCCAGCTATACCGGCTTGGGCGGTTTTAGCGGCGTTGGCCAATTTAAAGAAAAATGGCAGGGAGTTTTTTTAACTAATGGCCAAGTTTACTTCGGCCAAGTTGCCAAAGTTACCGATGACTTTGTCTTATTAAAAGACATTTATTATTTGCAAGTGGTTAATCAGCAAAATACCATTGGCCAGCCGGCCGATGTTCAGACCCAGCCGGAACAGCGCTTGACTTTAATTAAATTAGGCAATGAAATCCACGGGCCGCGCGACGAAATGATGATTAACCGCGATCACGTGGTTTTAATGGAAGACTTAAAAAGCGATTCCCGCGTCGTTCAGGCGATTAATGATTATCTGAGCAAGAAATAATTGATAATTTTTTCAAAGATCAAACAACCCAAATTGAAAAAATTTGGGTTGTTTTGTTTTTTGTTTTTCAGTATAATATAACTAATTAAAACAATAATTTTTTTATGAAAATTAAACTGGTTATCTGCCTTTTTTTTGCTTTGTCGGCTGGTTTGCCGGCTAATCTTTGGGCGCGGATGGAAAGCACCAATTATATTATTTGGGCGGACGTGATTAGTTCCGGCGGGGATGAACAAAGCACTTCGGCCAATTATATTTTAGCTGATTCCATTGGCGAAGCCTTAATTTTATCGGCGACTTCCACTTCCGTGACGTATGGTTCAAAAGCCGGTTTTCGCGAAATGTATCCGGATCAATATTTGAGTTTTAGTTTAAGCAGCAATTCAATAGATTTTGGCCAATTAAGCCGTGATGAAGTCAGAGCTGATAGCCACACCATGACTGTTGATACAAACGCGACAAAAGGTTTTACGGTCACGGTTTCCAGCGATACTTTAAGAAACGGCAGTTATACAATTCAAGCGCTTGGAACAAGCGCGGATTTTTCCAGTCCCGGCAGCGAACAGTTCGGCATCAATTTAGTGGCCAATACCAGTCCGGCGGTTGGCGCTAATTTGAGCGGCACTTCGCCGGTTGGCTCGGTTGTCAGTCCTTACGGCACAACTAATAAATTTGCCTATACCAGCGGCAGTACCATCGCTCAATCGACTAACGATATTAATCCGACGACTTACACCATTTCTTATATCGCCAATGTTCACGTTAATACCGAGGCTGGTTCTTACACGGCAACGTTAGTCTATTCATTATTGCCGAAATTTTAGAAGATTATGATTATAGTCAAAACGAAATTGATTTTTTTCTCTTTGATAATTTTTTTATCATTTTTTTTATTGTCCAACCCTCTTTTTGCCTTAACGGTGATGTCGCCGATCTTGGAGTTAGAAATTGAGCCGGGCAAAAGCCAGAGCGGTTTTGTAAAACTTTACAATGAAACTAACAGCGATCTGATTTTAACTTCCAGTCTTGAATCTTTTAAAGCTGGCGATGAAACTGGTCAGCCAATTTTTTTAGCCCCAGAGCAAAAAGATCAGTTTTTAAATTGGTTTATTGATTTGCCGGGGGAAATTATTTTGCGGCCTCAGCAAGTGATTTTAGCGCCCTTTATCGTTGAAGTGCCGGCCAATGCCGCGCCCGGGGGTTATTACGCGGCGATTTTTTGGCAGATGGCTTCGGGGCAGGCGCAAAATGGTTCAGGCGCCGGTGTCAGCGGCCGCATCGGCACTTTAGTTTTTTTGAAAGTGATTGGCGAAGTCAAAGAATCATTAACCTTAACGGAATTTCAGATCGCGCCAAGCCAGAAATATTTTTTTAGTTTTCCCTTAAATTTTATCGCCAAAATTAACAATCAGGGCAATATCCATCTTGCGCCGCAAGGGCAAATTACCTTAACCGGCTGGCTTGGTCGAAAAATAGATTTAGAAGTTAATTCGGAAAAAAGATTCATTTTACCGGACAGTAGCCGGCGTTTTGACGTGGTTTGGGGGAGCCGGGCCAAAAAAAATTTTTGGCAGGATAATTTAGCCGAACTCTATTTGGAATTTAAAAATTTGCCTTTTGGGCGTTATCAGGCAAATTTCAATTTAAGTTTCGGCAGTCAAAATCAGACTTTGATTGGCAATTTAAGTTTTTGGTTTATTCCCTGGCGGTTGATTTTAGTTTTATTTTTATTTATTATTTTTCTAGTGATGTTTGGGCGGATTAACCGTAAAATCAAAAAGCTTAAAAACAAATTAGAAAAATTGGAAAATGAACCCCGTTAGAAATTTATAAGAATTTTTTAACTTGATTAAAATAATGAATAACCCGCTAAATATTTTTCTTAAAAATAAGTTTTTGTTTAAATTTCTAACGGGGTTCGGTTTAGGCCTTTTTTTAAGCGTCGGGCTCTTT
>DATDWV010000105.1:0-6867 GCA_035289505.1 Patescibacteria group bacterium
TTTGACTTGGATTTTTATCGGCCGTTGGGCAATCCGACTAAATTCATTCACGCCTTAGTCAAACTTTTTTCGCGCGCCAAAGACGAATTAGTCGCGCCAAAGGACTATTTAGATTACGTGACCAATTTAAAATTAAACACCGACGCCAGCGATTTTCTTAAAAATTTTTTGGACGCGGAAACCATTAAAAATCTGTCCAAAAAAGAAAAAAAAGAATTAATCGTTCAGGAAATCAAAAAAACCGAAGAAGTCGCCAATACCTATCACACTTATCAGCAGTTATTGCTGGAGAATAACGCCTTGGATTTTGGTGATTTGATTAATTATTGTTTGGCGCTTTTTAAAAAGCGGCCGGCAATTTTGGCCAAATACCGGCAAAAATTCAAATATCTTTTAATTGATGAATTTCAAGACACCAATTTTGCTCAATACGAATTGGTGAAATTATTGGCCGCGCCGAAAAATAACATCGCGGTGGTGGGTGACGACGATCAGTCAATCTATAAATTCCGCGGTGCGTCAATTTCCAACATTTTGGAATTTAAAAAGGATTTTCCCAAAGCGGCGGAAATTTTCTTGATTAAAAATTACCGCTCCGCTCAAAATATTTTGGATTTATCCTATCAATTTATCGTTCAAAATAATCCGAATCGGCTGGAAGTGAAATTAGCGTCAAGCGGAAAAAATAAATTAAGCAAAAAGTTGGCGTCACAGACCAAAGCCGCGGGCGAAATCAAGCATTTCCATTTTCAAACCGGCGATGAGGAAATTCGTGCGGTCTTAGAGCAAATTGTGGCCCTAAAAAGCCAAGAGGAAAATTTGTCTTGGAATGAATTCGCGATTTTGGCCCGCACTAACGAAGTGGCTAATTGGTTCGCCCAAATTTTAAGCCAAACCCAAATCCCTTATCAGTTTGTCGCTTCCCGCGGTTTATACGCCAAGCCGGTGGTTTTGGATATTATCGCTTATTTGCGCCTACTGGATGATTATCATGAAAGCAGTGCGGTTTATCGGATTTTGAATTCGTCGGTTGTCGGTTTAGCGGATAAAATTATTGTTCAATTGAATTATTGGGCCAAGCGCAAAGGCTATTCGCTTTTTTCCACTTTGTCGTTGCCGGAAGTGCGCCGCCAGCTTGGCGCGGAAACCCGAGAAAAAATTGAAAAATTTTTGGGTCTGGTTTCCCGCCACAGCCAATTGGCGCGGGAAAAAAATGTGACGGAAGTGGTTTTGGCGTTTTTAACCGACAGCGGTTATTTGGATTATTTAACCAGCCGCGAAAATCAGGCCATGATTTTAGCGACTAATTATTTAAACCAGTTCTATCAAAAAATCAAAGATTTTGAAAAAACGACTGACGAGTCGTCCGTTAAAAATTTTTTAGATTTAATTAATCTGGAGTTAGAGGCTGGGGAAACCGGGACCTTAAATCAAAATTGGGAAGAAGGCCCGGAAGCAGTCAAAGTGATGACGGTGCACGCGGCCAAAGGACTGGAATTCAAATATGTCTGGTTGGTTAATCTGGTGGATCGGCGCTTTCCCACTGACGATCGCGGCGACTTGATTAATTTGCCGGAAGCGTTAATTAAAGAAATTTTACCTCAAGGCGATATTCATCTCCAAGAAGAGCGGCGGCTTTTTTACGTGGCGATGACTCGGGCCAAACAAGGCCTTTATCTGACTTCCGCCGAAGATTATGGCGGCACTCGCAAAAAAAAGCTCTCGCGGTTTTTAATTGAGCTTGAATCTTTTAATTTTCCCTTGGATAAAAAAGCCCAAAAATTAAATCAAGAAATTAACGCCGCTAAAGTTTTAATCAAAGAGCCTAAACAAACATTAAGCCGGGAAGATATTTTTTATCTTTTGCCGAAAAAATTTTCTTTTACCCAATTAAACGCCTTTCAGCGCTGTCCCTATCATTATTGGCTGGAATATATTTTAAAGATTCCGCAAAAAGGCAAAGACATTTTTTCTTTTGGCTCGTCAATTCATAATACCCTGCTTCAGTTTTTTCTTCAGATTAAACAGCAATCAGAAGTCAAGCAAATTGATTTGTTCAGTAATCAAGCGAGAGATCAGAGATCGGAGATCGGAGATCAAAAGCCAAAAATTACTTTTGACGAGCTAATCGCCATTTATGAAAAAAAATGGATTGATGATTGGTATTTGAGCCGCGCTCGTCACGATGAATATAAAGCCAAAGGCCGAAAAATGCTCAAAATTTTTTATCAGGCCTATGAAAAAGAATTAAAAATTCCGAAATATCTGGAAACGCCGTTTAATCTGACTATTACTGACGAGACTAGCGGTGAAAATTATTTTTTAACCGGTAAAATTGACCGAATTGATCAATTAAACAGTGGCGTGGAAATTATTGATTATAAAACCGGAGAAACCAAAAGCGTGAAAACGATGTCAGCCGATGACAAAGATCAATTGCTGATTTATCAGTTGGCCGCGGAAAATTATTTGACTGAAAAAGTGGAAAAGCTTTCTTATTATTATTTAGCGGACGGCTATAAAGCGAGTTTTGTCGGCGCGAAAAAAGATATGACCGCGATTCAGGAAAAAATTCTTAAAAATATTCGGGCAATTTATCAATTTTCTTGGCCAGCCAAGCCTTCAGATTGCCGCTGTCTTAGCCGCGACTTAAGCAGTTGGTAATCGCCTGATAATGGCTAATTTTCGCGTTTGTCAATCTAAGTTATTCTTGGTATAATAACAGAGCTTATGGGAAAAAAATTATTTTTTTGGTTAACCGCTTTTGGCACCGTGATTTCGGCCATTGGTTTGGGCGTGATTATCGCCAATTTTGATCCAGGCCAAATCGGGTTTTTCAGTTTTTTTCTTTTTTATTTAAGTTTTTTTTTGGCGGTGAGCGGTTTTATTTTTATCATCAGTGAATGGCTGAAAGAAAGATTTTTAAAAAATCAAAATTTATATTACCGGCTGGCCACCTCAACGCGCCATTCAATTTTTTTCGGCCTTTTATTAACCGGCTGGCTTTTTATGAAAAGCCAAAAACTTTTGACTTGGTGGGGTTTATTGCTTTTTATTTTAATTCTGACGATTTTGGAATTCTTTTTTCTTTCTTTAAAAAAATCTAAAAATATTTCATGAAAGGAAAAATTCAACAATTAAAAAATCAGTTTAGCCAGGAGATTGATAAAATTTCCGATCTTTTGTCGTTAGGCCAAATGGAAATTAAATATTTAGGGAGAAAAGCCGGAGAATTGACAAAAATTTTGCGTCAGCTTAAGGATTTTTCGGTGACGCAGCGGCGGGAAATTGGGCAGGCGGCTAATCAGTTGAAAAAAGAAATTGAAGAAAAAATTGTTGCCGTTCGCCGCGAGCTTAAAAATCAAAAGCCGGAAAAAGAATTAGTTGACATAACCTTGCCCGGCCTTAAGCCGGCTTTTGGCCACAAGCATTTAGTGACCCAAGCCATTGAAGAAATTGTGGAAATTTTTGAGCGCTTGGGTTTTGCCCGCCGGCGCTATCCGGAAGTTGAATGGGATTGGTATGCTTTTGAAGCGTTAAACATGCCGCCGAATCATCCGGCCCGCGATGAATGGGAAACTTTTTTCATTGATCCAAAGCCGGCTTCGCCCAAAGGCCAGCGGCTTTTGACGCCACATACTTCCTCCGGGCAGGTGCGGGAAATGGAAAAAAAACAATTGCCGATTCGGATGATGAATATTTCCAAATGCTATCGCCGGCAAATTGATATTTCACACGTGCCGATGTTTCATCAGTTTGAAGGTTTATTAATTGACAAAGAGGTGACCATCGCGGATTTAAAGGGTACGCTTGATTATTTTGTCCGAGAATTTTTCGGGGAAAAACGTCAAGCCAGAATCCGGCCGTTTCATTTTCAGTTTACCGAGCCGAGCTTTGAAGTTGATGTTTCCTGCGGCTTATGCCATGGCCGGGGCTGTAAAATGTGCAAGGCCGGCTGGCTGGAATTGGGCGGTGCCGGCATGGTCCATCCCAATGTTTTAGCCGCTGGCAAAATTGATCCCAAAAAATATTCCGGCTTTGCTTTTGGCTGGGGCGTGGAGCGCTGTTATTTGATGAAAGAGGGTTTGAATATTCCTGATATTCGAATGCTTTATCAAAATGATTTAAGGTTTTTACAGCAATTTTAGAATGAATCTGAAAATTTCCTACAATTGGCTTAAAGAATATATCAAAATTGACAAATCAGTCAAAGATTTTGCCAAAGAGTTTTCGTTAAAAAGCCAAACTGTTGAGAGTATTAAAGACTTAAGCAAAGGCTTGGAAAAAGTCGTGGTTGGCAAACTATTGGCAGTGGAAAAACATCCAAACGCGGACAAATTGCATGTCGCCAAAGTTGATATTGGCCGTAAAATTTCTTTGTCATTAATTTTTGGCCAAATGATTAAATTAAAAGTCGGCGATCAATTGCCCGTCGCGGTTGCGCCAGTCAAATTACCCAGTGACCTGTCAATTAAAAAAACAAAAATTCGCGGGGTGGTTTCCGAAGGCATGTTTTGTTTAAACAGCGAACTGGGTTTGTCTGACCAAAATGAAGCGATTTTTTTTGACGCCAAAATTAAACCCGGCACGCCGATTATTGAGGCTTTAAAACTCAATGATTATTTGTTAGATATAGAAATCACTTCCAATCGGCCGGACGCGATGTCAGTTGTTGGTTTGGCCCGCGAAGCCGCCGCGGTTTTTGGCAAAAAATTAAATTGGCTGGTGCCCAGGCCGAATTTAACCATTGGGAAAAAATTGCCATTTTCCGTTCAGGTTTTGGAGTCCAAACCCTGCCCGCGCTATCAGGCGGTTGTGATGTCTGATGTTAAAGTCGGTCCTTCGCCGCTTTGGCTGCAAACCCGCTTAATCAATTCTGGCATTCGGCCGATTAATAATTTGGTTGACATCACTAATTACATTTTGCTGGAATCTGGCCAGCCCATGCATGTTTTTGATTACGAAAAAATTAAGGGCAATAAAATTATTGTTCGAAAAGCGAAAAAAGGCGAAAAAATCTTAGCCTTGGACGGCAAAACTTATCAATTAAAGCCCGAACACTTGGTAATTGCCGACACTAAAGCGCCAATCGCGATGGCCGGGGTGATGGGCGGAGAATTATCCGCGGTCACGCCAAAAACCAAAACTATTGTTTTTGAATCTGCGAATTTCAATCCGGTTTTAATCAGAAAAACGGCGCGGGAATTAAATCTGCATTCGGAATCTTCCGATTTATTTGCAAAAAATCTTTCTCCCGAGGCCACGAGCCAATCGATTTTACGCGCGATTGAATTAACCCAAAAAATCGCGGGCGGTCAAGCGGCTTCAGAAATTTTTAATTTTCAGCCGAAAAAATATCAGCCGCTAAAAATTAAATTTGATTTTGCCAGCCTTAAGCGATATTTAGCGATAGAAATTTCAGCAAACGAAGTAAAAAAGATTTTAGAGTCTTTGGGTTTTAAGGTTAGCGGCAGCGCTGTTTTAAACGTGGAGGTTCCTTATTGGCGCGTCAATGATGTTCATTTTGAACACGATTTGATTGAAGAAATAGCCCGAATTTACGGATATCATCGCTTGCCGGTGCGGCTGCCGCAAGCGGCGGTTCATATTTTGACTGTAGATAAAAATTTTTTCTGGGAAGAAAAAATAAAAAATTTGTTGGTTAGCGCGGGCCTTACCGAAGTTTACAATTATTCTTTAGTTAATGGCGATTTATTAAAAAAAGTCGGTTTCTCCCCGAATTTTGCGATTAAACTTAATAATTCGTTAAACGAAGACTTGGCGTATCTGCGGACAACTTTAATCGGCCAAATTTTGCAAAATATCTCGGAAAACCAAAAAAATTTTTCCGAGCAAAAAATTTTTGAATTAAGCCATATTTATTTGCCCGCTGTAACCAAGACTAAACCGCTTAAACAAAAACCAGAATTGCCCAAAGAAATATTAAAGCTAACCGGCGCGATTTTCAGCCGCCAGCCAAATTTATTTTTGCAAGCCAAGGGTTTGGCGGAATTGTTGTTGGCACAGCTGGGTATTTTAAATTATCAATTTAAAACCAGTGACCCCCAGTGTCCGATTTGGCAGAAAGACCAAATTTTGGATGTTTATCTCGGTAATAAATTTTTAGGCCAATTCGGAAGAATTAAAGCTGAAATTTTGGAAAAGTTTGATGTAAACCAATCCGTGGCGATTTTTGATTTTGATTTTTCCGCCTTGGTTTCATCGGCCAAAACGGCAAAAATTTTTCAGGCTTGGCCGGAATATCCCGCGGTGAGCCGCGATTTAGCCATTGTCATTGATCAAAAAATTTCTTGGCAAGAAATTAGCGATCAAGTTAAGCGAGCGAATCAGCTAATCGCTGGCGCGCAATACTTGAGCACCTTTGTTAATTCTGAAATTGGCGCGGGAAAAAAAAGTTTGGCTTTTCGTTTGACTTTTCAGGCCAAGGATCGCACTTTGAAGACCGAAGAAGTTGAAACAATTATGAAAAAAGTAGTTAGTCAGTTAGAAAAAAAATTCGCCGCAAAAATTAGATAGCTTACGGCTTTTAACTTTTAGTTTTTAGAAACTTTTCTACAAGCTATAAGCTAACAGCTAACAGTTAAATTTATGCTTGAAACTTCAAAAGACTTATTATTCATCGTCATTTCTTTGGCGGTTTTGTGGCTGACAATATTTTTTTGCTGGGCGCTTTATTATGTCATTGTAATGTTAAGGAATTTCAGTAAAATGACGACTTCAATTCGGGAAAAATTGGAAACCGTGGATAAAATTTTGAAATTAGTCAAAGAAAAAATGGAAAAAGGGTCAAACCATATGGCCGTGATCGCCGATTCGGCAATTAAACTCGTCGGATTTTTCATGGAA
>DATDWV010000106.1:0-4595 GCA_035289505.1 Patescibacteria group bacterium
AGAAATTGTATACTATTTTCGTTTTTTGCTTTGGACTTGCCGCCATTTTTTGATTTCCACGTGATTGCCGGACAAAAGCACTTTCGGCACTTCCAGGGTTTGGAGCTTGGAATTTGGATCTTGGAATTTAAATGATTCCGGTCGTGTATACTGCGGATATTCAATATAATCTAAACTTTTCTTGCCCCTCGAAGCCTTGGCGTAGGGGGGTGAAAACGTTTCTTCAGCTAAGGCATCTTTATGGCCAACCACACCGGGGACTTGCCGCGCCACGGCTTCGGCGACGACCATGGCCGGCAATTCACCGCCGGACAAAACATAATCGCCAATGGAAATTTTTTCATCCACTAATTTATCCACGCGCGCGTCAAAACCTTCATAGCGACCGCAAAGTAAAATCAATTGATCATATTTTGCTAACCGCTCCGCTTCTCTTTGGGTGAACTTTTTCCCCGCCGGCGTCAACATTATAATTCTAACTTTTTTCCTTTTGTTAATTGTTAATTGTTTTTTGTTAACTGTTGCTAAAGCACGGAGTGCTTTAGCAATCGGCTCAACCATTAAAATCATACCCGGTCCGCCGCCATAAGGCCGATCATCAACTTTTTTATGTTTATCAATAGTATAATCCCGAAGGTTGTGGATCTTAATTTTTATTAATTTTTTCTGAATCGCACGCTTAATAATACCGTAATCAAAATAACCAAAAGAATCTCCGCCCGAGGCGGATCCGCCTTTGGCGGAAAAAGCTTTGGGAAAAATAGTAATTAAATCAAATTGAATCATAGATTTTTTAACCTAAGTTATTATAATACAAAAAAATAAATTTTAAAAGGGGGTTGACCCCGCACCTTTTAGATATTGCGCTTCGCGCTTTTTAGATAATTTAGTAAAAATTTTTTATCAATATTAATTTTTTACTTGCTAAAGGCGGTTAGATCATCAAATTATATATATCTAAAAGGTGCGGGGTTGACATTTCTCTTGCCATAGACTAAAATCAGGATATCGTAAGGGGAGGGTATTGAAATGGTCAAAACCAAGGGTACCTGTTATAGAACCAGTGAAGATTTTCTCCATCCAGAAGAACGCTTTATTCCAGGAGATGACGGCAGAAGACCGAAAAAAGTAATTAGTTCAGTTGCCGAAATTGTTGCCGCCAGACTTGCTGATCAAGTTATTCAACCGGAACAATGGTCACCGCTGCCAATGATTCATAGGGCAAGAATCAACAAAGAAAGACGTTGTGCTAACGCTGGCTGTGACACCATTCTCCATCAAGGCCATAAGGGTCAATTCTGCTATACTTGCCGCCGCAAACGCAGCTTAAGACTAATATAATTTGCGTTCATTTTACCGCCGAGGTTAAGGTAATTAAAACTTAACCTCTTTTTTTGTTTAACTGTTAAATTTTTTATCTTCAAAAATCGTCTGGCAAATCTCCGCATGCTTATCCACGGCATTGTTAAAATTTTCAAAATATAGATCTAAATTTTCCAATGCCGGTTGATTAAAGCGGCTTTTGTTTAATTCTTCAACTATTGCCTCGGGCAAATTAGCGGCAGAAAAAACTTTAGAAATAAGCGGGGATTTCAAAATATCAAATCTGGCGGGAAACGGCAAAAACCGCAAGTACACAATTGGTCTTTGCCAAAGCAAGGCTTCAACCGCAGTAAAAGAAAAATTCGTTACTAAAAATTCTGAAGTCAAAATTGCTTCATATAAATTAACTTGTTTTTTAAAAATGACTCGCCGGCTCTTTTTGTAGCGGCCGAATAGCCGATAAATTAAAACAAATTCCAGGGGATGAACCTTAACCAACAGGTAAACATCGCTAAAATCTTCTTGCTCTGACAATTTATCAATTACCTTGGAGATTAGTTTTACGTAAGCGAATGAATAATGATATTGCTGAGTGGTAAAAATAATCAAGCGGGCATGGGGCGGTAAGCTAAGTTGTTTAAATATTGATTTTTTTATTGCCTCGGTTTTCGGCGCTAAAATCCGTCGCTTTTCAAATAAATTCTGAAGAATAATTGAACCGCCAACAATTATTTCAAAATTATGTTGGCAATCTAATTTTGCGTAAACTTCTTTAATTTCATCGCCCATAACCAAAAGATAATCCGACATCGCCAAATTTTTGATTTTTTCCACAAGAGTTATTTTTTCAAAAATCGTTGCCCAATGCAATTGATCCATGGTAATGGACAAGCCAATGGTTTTTAAGCCATTTTTTTGCGCCGCTAACAGATGAATGCGAGACAAAAATTGTAGTTCATTAACTGATAAAAAAAATTTCGCCTTGTTTTGTCTAATCAATTCAGTAATCTCCTGATAATACCCAAAAAATTCGCCCAAATGATTTGTTAAATTTAAAAATTGAGGTAAAAATTGATCGTCAAACTTTGGCGCGTTATTAAAACCAAAAGCCAATTGCCGATAAATCAGCGATAAATCATTTTTAGCTTTATCAATTAGTGAGGTGATATTGAACTTTTGACGCTGGCCTAAAAAAATATAAGGCAGGCCGAATTTTTTAAACGGCAAATAATACCAGCGAAACAAACGTTTATGCAAAGTAATCAATGGCGAATAATTTTTCTTTTTCAAATCTTTTAATAGCGGAGTGAATTCTTTAATTTCGGTTAACGAAGAAAAATGACCGACTAAAATATCTCGGTGAGCTTCTGATTGGCCAAAATTTTGCCGGTGATTTTCAATTAAATTAAAAATCGGCCCTAAACCAAATCGCCTTAAATAAGGCCGGTAATACTTTGGCTCAAGACCGAAATAAGGCAAGTTGTGACCCAAAAAATCTTTAATTTTATCAAAAAAGCTTAATCTTAACAACTCAAAACGATATTGATTGCTGGCTAAAGCCATCTTCAAAACGGCGCTAATCAAATCAGGATAATCAAAAAGATAAACTTTTTTCGGCTGAATTTCCGCTAAAAAATCTTGCCAAAAAAAATGATAAAAATAAATTTGCGACAACGGATCGACTAAATTAAATTTTAAACAGTCAAAAAAATCCTTAATCTCATTATTAATTGACTTATCTTCAAGAACACGCTGAAAATTTAAAAAAACCAAATTGTTTGCCTGATCGCGCAACGGCTCATATTTAAGCGAAGGAAAAATTTCATTCACGGTAAGGCTTTTTATCCCGGCTTTATTTAAAAGATGGCTAATCACGCTGTCGCTGGCCACCACTAAAATATTTTCTTTTTGATTTTGCCGTAAAAATTTTTTTATTTTACCGACGCTAAACTGATTAATCGCCAATAAAATTGCTGATCCTTTCTTGGGCCCTAAAAACGATAAATTATTTTCTTTCATTTTTAATCGGTTTTTAATTTTTTTAGGATTCTTCTGATTAAAAGCAAATCACTTTTGGTATTAACTGATGGAAAACTATATTTTGTTAAATAAAGATTAATGGGATAGCCGTGATCTAAAATTCTTAATTGATCAATTTGCGCTTTTATTTCCACTGGTGTCGGCTGCCAGCCCATATACTTAAATAAAAAATCTCTTCTGAAAATAAAAAGACCGAGATGGTGATAATATTTAAAATTTTTTTTAGCGAAATGATCGCGCATTGGTTTTTTCCGAAAAAAATCCAAAGCGATATTTTTTTTATTTTTTATCACTTTAACCACGCTCTCATCATTATATTCATGCGGCTTTAAAAACGTCATGGGTGTTGCCACCAAAGCCTTTTTGTCAACGATTAAACGAATGCCGGTGTCAATAATTTCCGGCTTCATTAAGGGTTCATCACCCTGTAAATTAACAATAATTTGCTCTTTAATTTTTTGGGCAACTTCGGCGACCCGATTATTGCCGGAAGGGTGATTTTTTTTCGTCAGCCACGCTTCGGCGCCAAAATTTTTGGCTGCCTGATAAATCCGGCTGTCATCGGTGGCGATAATTACCTGATCAGCCAATTTTGAACGTTTTCCAATTTCAAAAACGAGTTGAATCATTGGTTTCCCTAAAATATCTGCCAAGGGCTTGCCGGGCAGACGAGTGGAGCCATAACGGGCGGGGATAATAATGGCGATTGATTTACCTTTATACATTTTTAGTCAGAATTTTTATTTTTAACAACTGATGATAAATTTTAAATTTGGTTTTTAAGATCATTAAGATATGCCCTCTGGCTAAAATCAATTCGTAGGGCAAAAAAATAATTTCTTTTAACCAAAAGTGGCAAGAAAAAAACGGCAAATGAATTAACAAATTTCGCTTCAAACAATATTTACCGATTTGCCATAAGCCGTACGTTTTGCCATACCAGCTTCGGCCCAGCCAATTATGTTCAGTTTCGCCCGCGGGGCGATAGACTGAAGGTGCGCGATAATGCTTAATCGGCGTCGCGTCAGTCGCGTAAGAAAAATTCGGCCAAAAAATAAATATTTGACTGATTAAATCTTCGCCTTCCCAGCCATAAACTATTTCTGGATTAAAACTAATAAAATCAAAAGTTTCTCGGCGATAAAATGATCCGGTATTAAAAAAATCTTTTTCTCTTTCCTCAAAGCCGCGATGATTTAAAATTTTTTTCATCACCTCGTCATAAATTGGAC
>DATDWV010000107.1:0-12741 GCA_035289505.1 Patescibacteria group bacterium
TAATGGTATGATTGGCGTGGCCTCGGTACCTTCGGGTGCGTCAACGGGGAGCCATGAAGCCTTGGAATTGCGCGACAATGATAAGCGCCGGTTTAACGGCAAAGGTGTCTTAAAAGCGATTAGCAATATCAATAATTTTATCGCGCCAAAACTTATCGGCAAAGATCCAACCAAGCAACGACAAATTGATAAGTTGATGATCAAATTAGATGGCACGGCCAATAAGTCAAAGCTGGGAGCGAACGCAATTTTAGGCGTTTCTTTGGCAGTTTGTCTTGCTGCGGCCAATGCCGGCCGGTTGCCGCTTTATCGTTATTTGCGTTTGGTTTTTCGCCTGCCCTTTAGGGATTGGCGCTTGCCAAATCCGACCATGAATATTTTAAACGGCGGGGCGCACGCGGATTGGTCGCTTGATTTTCAGGAGTTTATGATTGTGCCCCAGCAAAAAAATTTTTCGGAAAAAATCAGATGCGGCGCCGAAGTTTTTGCCGCCTTGGGCGGCTTGTTAAAAAGCCGCGGCTATTCAATTCTGAAAGGCGATGAAGGCGGTTACGCGCCAAAATTAGCCGGCAATGAAGCCGCGCTTTCATTAATCATGGAAGCGATCAAAAAAGCCGGTTATCAAATCGGTAAAGAGGTAAAACTGGCCATTGATGTTGCTTCATCAGAGTTTTATGACAAAAAAACTAAAAGCTATAATCTAAAAGCTGATCATAAAAATTTAACCGCTGAAGAATTAATTGAGTTAGAAAGAAGCTGGGTAGAAAAATATCCGATTACTTCAATTGAAGATGGTTTAGCCGAAGATGACTGGTCAAATTGGATTAATTTAACAAAAATTTTAGGCAAAAAAATCAGTTTAGTTGGAGATGATTTGTTTGTCACGAATGTTGAGCACTTAAAAAAAGGCATTGAAAAAAAAGTCGCAAACGCGATTTTGATTAAGCTAAACCAAATCGGCACGCTTTCCGAAACCATTGACGCGATCATGCTGGCGAAAAACAACGGCTATAAGACTTCAATTTCGCACCGCTCCGGCGAAACGGCCGATACCTTTGTCGCCGATTTGGCGGTGGCGGTTAATTCCGAATTTATTAAAACCGGATCGCTTTCGCGGAGCGAACGAGTGGAAAAGTATAATCGGCTATTGGAGATTGAAAGTGAGTTGAGATAGAATGAAGAATTTAGAATTAAGAATCAAGTATTTTTTCTTAATTCTTAATTCTCGTTGTTTAATTCTTTTTAATTTGTAATGAAAAATAAAATTGATAATAGTAAAAAATTAGTATCCAAACCATTAGTTTTACTCATCTTAGACGGCTGGGGTTTGGCGCAAAAAAGTC
Source organism: Patescibacteria group bacterium (assembly GCA_035289505.1). Classification (GTDB taxonomy): domain Bacteria; phylum Patescibacteriota; class Patescibacteriia; order Buchananbacterales; family UBA6539; genus HO2-39-17. The sequence continues at coordinate 1,344 of DATDWV010000107.1, forward strand.
CGGGTAACGCGATTGAACTCGCCAAAAAACCGAATTTTGACAGGCTTTGGAAAAATTATCCGCACACCAAACTCAAAGCCTCAGGCAAAGACGTGGGCTTGCCGCCTCAACAGGTTGGTAACTCGGAAGCCGGCCATATGAATATTGGCGCCGGGCGAGTCGTTTTGCAAGACGCGGTTTATATTTCCCGCGCCATTAACACTGGCCAATTTTTCAAAAACGCCGCTTTTGAAGTGGCTTACAAACAAGTCAAAAAATACAATTCAGATCTGCACTTAATGGGCATGCTTTCCAATGGCCAAAGCGCGCACAGCGATCCGGATCATTTGTTGGCGCTTTTGACTTGGTCGCGCTTAAAAAAAATTAAAAATATTTATTTGCATGTTTTTACCGATGGCCGCGATTCGCCGCCGCACAGCGCTTTAAAATTAGTTGAGGCTCTTTTGCGCTCGTTGCGCAACTCGGAAGTTAAAGGCAAAAGAAGTGGGGAATGGATCGCGACGATTATGGGGCGGTTTTACGCGATGGACCGTAAAAAAGATTGGTCGCGAACTGAAGCGGCCTATAACGCGATGGTTTTAGGCAAAGGCATTTTTGCCAAAAGTCCGCAGGCGGCAATTACCCAATCTTATAATCGTAAGGAAACCGATGAATTTATTCGGCCCTATGTTATTAAACGCGGCGGCAAGCCGATTGCCCAAATCAAAGATAAAGATGCCGTGATTTTTTTTAATTTGCGGTCTGATCGGGCGCGCCAATTATCAAAACCTTTTGTCCAAAAAGATTTTAATGGTAAAAACGCCGAAAGTTTCAAAAGAAAAAAGATGTTAAAAAATTTATTTTTTGTCGCGATGACTGATTTTGGTCCGGACTTAGATTCAGTTTTCACTGCCTTCCCTTCTATGGATTTAGCCGCGACTTTGCCGATGGTCTTAGCCAATCACCAGCAACTCTATATCGCCGAAAAAGAAAAATACGCGCACATCACTTATTTTTTCAACGGCGGCTACGCCGATTTGGTGGGCGGTGAAGATCGGATTTTAATTCCTTCCCCTGACGTGGTAACTTACGATTTGACGCCGGGCATGTCTACGATTAAAATAACCAAGCAGGTGCTTAAGCGTTTAGATCGTTATCAATTTATCGCGATTAATTTCGCGGTGCCGGATATGATTGCCCATACCGGCAATTTGAAAGCGGCGATTAAATCAGTGGAAATAATTGATCAATGCCTTGGCCAATTGATTAAAGAGATTTTAAAGCGGCAAGGTACATTGGTCGTTACCGCTGACCATGGTAACGGCGAAGAAATGATTGATCTGGAAACCGGTGAAATTGACACAGAGCATAACGATAATTTAGTGCCGTTGATTGTCGCTCAAAGCAAAAAAAATATTAAGCAATTGCGCGCCGGACGTTTAGGCGATGTGGCACCGACAATTTTGAAAATAATGAATGTAAAAAAGCCAAAAGAGATGGCAGGAAAAGAGTTATTTTAATTATGGTAAAGAAACGACCAAAACCAGTGGTTTTAGCGATTTTGGATGGTTTAGGCATCGCGCCGGCGTCAAAAGGCAATGGCGTGACTTTGGCCAAAAAGCCGGTTTTTGATTATCTGATTAAAACTTATCCGGTGATGACGCTTCAAGCTTCAGGCGAAGCGGTTGGTTTGTCATGGGGCGAAATGGGCAATTCGGAAGTCGGGCACATGAATTTAGGTTCAGGCAAAATCGTTTATCAAACTTTGCCGCGAATTAACAAATCAATTGAAGACGGCAGTTTTTTCAAAAACAAAGTTTTTTTAAATGCCGTAAATTTGGTGAAAAAAAATAATTCAAGGCTTCATCTTTTGGGGTTAGTCTCAAACGGCGGGGTTCACTCTCATCATGATCATTTGTCCGCGTTATTGGATTTTTGCAAAAAACAAGAATTAAACGCAGTTTATATTCACGCGATTTTAGACGGCCGCGACACGAAAAAAGACGGCGGCTTGGATTTTATCAAACAACTCTTGGCAAAAATTTCAGAAGTCAAAATCGGAAAAATCGCTTCAATTTGCGGGCGATATTACGCGATGGATCGCGACAATCACTGGGATCGGGAAGAAAAAGCGTTTAACGCGATTAGTCTTGGGAAAAGTCCGGCTAAAAACGACGACGTGCTTAAAGCGATCAGCCAATCATATCAAAATAATGTTTTTGACGAAGAGTTTATTCCCGCGGTAATCACCGAGAAAGGCAAGCCTGTGGCAACAATTGAAGACGGCGACGCCGTGATTTTCTTTAACTTCCGGGCGGATCGCGGCCGGCAATTGGCCACGGCTTTTACCGTGCCCGGTTTTAATAAATTCAAAAAAGAAAAAAATTACCGGAATTTATTTTTTGCCACCCTTACCCAATACGACAAAGATTTGCCGGTGGAAGTGGCGTTTCCGCCGCAAACCATTGATCAGCCGATCGCTAAAGTTTTACAGGATAATAATTTAACGCAATTGCACGTGGCGGAAACGGAAAAATATGCCCATGTCACTTTCTTTTTTAATGGCGGCAAGGAAGAGCCATTTAAGGGCGAAGAGCGGATTTTAGTGCCTTCGCCGCCCGTGCCGTCATATGACCAAAAACCGGAGATGAGCGCTTTGGAAATTAACACCCGCTTGATTCCGAAAATCAAAGAAGGCAAATATGACTTTATTCTGATCAATTACGCTAATCCGGACATGGTCGGGCACACCGGCGTCATTCCGGCCACGATTAAAGCTGTCGAAACCGTGGATAAATGTTTGGGCGAATTGATTAACGCCACGCTTGGCGTCGGCGGGGTTTGTTTGGTCACGGCGGATCACGGCAATGCCGAAGAATTAATTAATCTCCAAACCGGAGAGGTGGACAAAGAACACAGCACCAATCCCGTGCCGTTTATTATCGCCAGTCCCGATTGGGAAGGCAAAACTTTGACCGCCGGCTTAGACAGCGCGAACGGTGATTTAAGCATTTTAACGCCCTCCGGTATGCTCGCTGATATCTCGCCAACGATTTTAAAATTTTTAAATGTTGATAAGCCTGAAGAAATGACGGGCAGCCCGCTGATTTAAGTAAAAAATCAAAAATCAAAATTTTGGTAATCCCGCGTTCGCGGGATTTTTTTTATTGCCAAAATTGAATTTTTGTGGTTAAATTAGAGCATGAATGAAAGAAAAAAATACCGAATTCTGGAAATGATTCCAGGTTTTTTAGTCTGGCTGACTTTTATTTTTATTATCATTCTGTCGTTGCTTCGGCCGCTTTGGGCGATTTATTTTATTATTGGTTTTGATTTGTATTGGCTGCTTCGGATTTTGTATATGTTGGTTTATCTTTTGCTTTCTTATTTTCGTTTTCAGCGAGATAGCCAAATTGATTGGTTCGCCAAATTAAAAAGTTTGGAGAAGGATTACAGCGATTATTACCATTTAATTTTTTTGCCGACTTTTCGCGAGCCGTATCAAGTCGTGGAAAAGCCTTTCGTCGCTTTAAGCCAATGCCAATATGATTTAAAAAAATTTATCGTCGTTTTGGCCGGCGAAGAGCGGGATCAGGAAAATTTTTTGTTGATTAGCGAGCAGATCAGAAATAATTTTGGCGATAAATTTTTTCGTTTACTGATCACCACTCATCCCAAAGATTTGCCCGATGAACTCCCCGGCAAAGGTTCAAACACTCATTACGCCGCCAAAGAGGCAAAAAAAGTAATTGACGAATTGGGTTTTGACTACGGCAAAGTGATTGTTTCCAATTTTGACATTGATACTTTTGTCCACCCGCTTTATTTTTCTTATTTAACTTACAAATATTTAACTCACCCCAATCCGACCCACGCCAGTTATCAACCAATCGCGATTTACAATAATAATGTTTGGGAATCAAATCCGATTATTCGCGTTGTCGCCAGTTCCACGACTTTTTGGCTGTTTACCGATTTATCGCGGCCGGAGCGGCTGTTTACTTTTTCTTCGCACAGCATGAGTTTTCGAGCTTTGGTTGACGTCGGTTTTTGGGATAAAACGATTGTCACCGAAGATTCGCGGATTTTTTTGCAATGCTTGGTGCGCTATGACGGCGATTACCAGACCGTGCCAATGTATATTCCAGTTTATATGAACACGGTTGACATTGGCCAGTGGCGCCGGAGCTTGAAAAATCAGTATAAGCAAATGAGGCGCTGGGCTTGGGGCGTGGAGCATTTTCCCTGGATGGTGCGGGAGTTTTGGTTTAAAAAAGGGGCGGGGCATAAAGTGCCGTTTTTAAAAAAAATTTCTTATTTATGGAATCAAACCGAAGGGGTTTATTCATGGGCCACGGCGCCGATTATTATTCTTTTGGGCGGACATTTGCCGCTTTGGCTCGCGTCTGAAGGCGAGCGGGCAACGGCCTTATTTCAGAACGCGCCTCATCTTTTGGCCTATTTGATGAGAATTTCCATGATCGGCTTGATTGTTATCGCGATTTTGTATACGATTATGCTGCCGGCTAAGCCCAAAGACTTGCATTGGCATCATTATTTGGTGATGATCGTGCAGTGGATTTTAGTGCCCGTCACTTTAATTTTATTCGGTTCACTGCCGGCCACCGACGCCCAGACCCGTTTAATGCTCGGCGGCCGATTTCGCCTCGGCTTTTGGGTCACGGAAAAGAAATAAAAATTATTCATGAAAGTTTCTATTCAAATCGTCACTTGGAATTCGTTGCGGTATATTTTTGATTGCTTGGAATCATTAATGCGGCAGTCTTTCCGTGATTTTTCGGTTTTGATTATTGATAACGCTTCAGACGACGGCACCGTGGAATTTATCCGGGCGAATTATCCGACGGTTTCGGTTTTGCAGAATTTTAGAAATTTGGGTTATGCCCGGGCGAATAATCAAGGCATCCAGCTTTCCACGGCTAATTATGTTTTAGTGATGAACCCGGATGTGGTTTTAGCCGAAGATTTTTTGGAAAAAATCGTTTCTTTCGCCGAAAGCAAGCCCCATGGTGGCAGCTTTGGCGGAAAAATTTTAAAGCTTAGAAGTCAGGCGATTGATGAAAAAGATGAGGCGGGCTTAAGACAAATGATCAAATCAGAAATCATTGACGCCGCCGGTTTGGCGATTTTTAAAAGCCGGCAAGTGATTAACCGCGGCGAAAATGAGGCTGATCAAAACCAATTTGAACGCCGCCAAGAAGTTTTCGGCTTAACCGGCGCCTGCGTTTTATATCGCCGATCCGCTCTTTTGGACATTGCCATTAAAAACGAATTTTTTGACTCTGATTTTTTCGCTTACAAAGAAGATATTGATTTAGCCTGGCGCTTGCGGCTTTATGGCTGGGAAAATTGGTATCAGCCCGCCGCCGTTAATTATCATTATCGCCAAATGAGCGCGCCGGAAGTGATTAATTTTAAAAATAAATTTTTGTCGCGCCAGCGCTCTTCCAAAATTTTGCGGCGGTTTTCTTGGCGCAATCATCATTTGATGCTTGCCAAAAATGATTTTTTCGGAAATTTAATTTTGGCCTTGCCTTGGTTTTTGGTTCGGGAAATAAAAATTATACTTTACTTTTTGATTTTTGAGCCGTTTCAGTTTAAAAATTTCATTGAATTTTTCCGGCTTTTGCCTTTAGCCCTGATTAAGCGCAAAGTGATTATGGCCCACCGCAAAGTTGAGGCCAAAGGGATGAGGCAGTGGTTTAAGTGAAAATTCTAAATACAAAATTCTAAATCCTAAATAAATTCAAATGACCAAAATCCAAATATCAAAAACGGTTTTGAATTTCGAAAATTTGAATTTTAATATTGCTTAGAATTTAGAATTTGGAATTTAGGATTTAATCATTTTATGGACTTATCTATCGTCATCTTAAATTACAAGCAAAAGGGACTGGTTAAACAGTGCTTAAAAGGAATTGTCACGGCGAGTCCTCAATTAAATTATGAGATTATTGTCGTGGACAATGATTCGGCTGACGGCTGTTTGGAAATGGTTAAAACCATGTTTTTGCCTTCGGCTGAAGACATTAATCAGCCAAAATTACCAATAGAAAAGCCGTTAATTATCCCACCGATTAAAACAATTGCGGCACCGAACAACGATGGTTTTGCCGTGGGCAATAATTTGGGCATTAAACAAGCTTCGGGAAAATACGTGATGATTTTAAATCCGGATATCGCCATTGTGCCTGCGGCTTTGGAAAAAATGCATCACTTTATGGAGACAAATCCGACAGTCTGCGTGATCGGGCCGAAATTAATTAATCCCGACGGCAGTGTTCAGTATTCTTGCCGGCGTTTCCCTGGTTTTCTAACCCCGCTTTATCGCCGGACCATTTTCGGCAAATTGCCTTTTTCCAAAAAACCAATCAGCCGCTATTTGATGAAAGACTTGGATCATAATTTGATTCAAGACGCGGATTGGCTTTTTGGCGCCTGCCTGTTGATCAGAAAATCAGTTTTAGATCAAGTCGGACTTTTTGATCAAAGATTTTTTATGTATTTTGAAGATTTGGATTTGTGCCGGCGGATTTGGGCCGCCGGGTTTTCGGTGGTTTATTTTTCAGAAGTGGAATTGGTTCATTATCATCAGCGTCTTTCAGCGGAGCGCGGCGGGATTTTAGGTTTGTTCAGTCGCGGCGGCCGGATTCATTTCGCTTCAGGCGTGAAATATTTTATCAAATATTTTGGCACTAAGCTGCCGCCGCGCTTTGTGGCTGGACAAAGATAAGAATTTAAGCTAAAATTAGGGTGCTCAAATTAGAAATTTAGGTGACTTATGCTAATCAAAAAAATTGGAATTGATTTAGGGACAACGAACTCTTTGGTTTACGTGCCCAAGCGGGGGATTGTGATTAACGAGCCGTCAGTGGTGGCGGTTTCGGTGATTGATAAAAAGATTTTGGCCGTGGGCGCGGAAGCCAAAGAAATGCTGGGGCGCACGCCGGACACGATTGTCGCGGTGCGGCCGATGAAAGACGGCGTGATCGCGGATTACAAAACCACGGCGGCGATGCTTAGATATTTTGTCAATAAAGCTTTGGGCGGCGTGCGTTTGTTCCGCCCGGAAGTGATGGTGGCCGTGCCAGCGGGCATTACTTCCACTGAGCGGCGCGCGGTGATTGACGCGACCATTGCCGCTGGCGCCAAAGCCGCTTACATTATTAAAGAGCCGATTGTCGCGGCCATTGGCGCGAATATTCCGATTGGTTCGCCCTCCGGCCACATGATTATTGATATCGGCGGCGGCACTTCGGAAATGGCGGTGATTTCTCTGGGTGGCATTGTCGCTTCCACTTCTGTTCGCATCGGCGGCAATCGTTTTGACGCGGCGATTGTGGAATACATTAGGCGCAAATACAATTTGGCGATCGGCGAACGAACAGCCGAACGGATTAAAATTGACATTGGTTCAGCGATGTATTTAGAAGAACGCTTGATTCAGGATGTGCGGGGCCGGGATATGGTGACCGGTTTGCCCAAAACCGTGACTGTCACTTCTGACGATATGACTGACGCGATTGCCACGGAATTGGAAGGCATTATTCAGGCGGTTAAAGAAGTTTTACATAAAACGCCCCCGGAACTTTCGGCGGACGTGATTGATAAGGGGATTATTATGTCTGGGGGCTCAAGTCTCTTGCGCAATGTTGATCAATTAATCACTCAAGCCACGGGCGTGCCGTCTTACGTTGCCGACGAACCGCTTTTTTGCGTGGCCAAAGGCACGGGCATTGCCTTAGAGAATTTGGAAAGTTATAAACGCAGCATTTTGGCGATTAAGTAGTAGTTTTTATAAAAGTTAAGCCATTTTAAAGTGGCGTTTTTTATTTTAAAAAAAGCAGGGCAAGGGATTGCTCTGCTTTGACTATAATTTCGTTGTTGCGCCTTGGCGCTGGCTTAGGCCGCGGGGATTTCTGCCTGCGGCCGTCTGCCGGTTAATTCAGCCAGATCAAGTTCAGTGACTGGCGTCGGCTTTGGCAATTGATTTTTCGGAAACAGTTTGTGGAGTTGTGTGCGCGGCAGGCGGCCGATGAGTTTGGCCAGAAGATAGCGCGTGAGCGAGGTAAAGCCACTAAGCTTTCGGATCTGCTTTAGGCCCTCTTCTGTTTTCAGCCGGAGCTGATCAAGTTCGTATTGCTTCTCAAGCAGATTTTGCTGAAGTACCATTTCAATCTGGACTTCATTAATTGACGTTTCCAAGATTGTTCTTAGTGAGGCGTTTCGGAATGACTTAAGGAATGCGTCAATTTGAGTTGAGGAGTAATGTTTGACCAATGTTCTCGCCAGCTCCGAAAAGACCGAATTACTGTCCAAACGAAAGATTTCGTTGGCGTCAGCCCAAAGCAATGCTTCAATCAAAGCGCCCAAGTCCGCCGGCCGGCAAAGAGAAAAAATACAATCAGGAATACTGACTTCTCTTGAAGTGATCACGATGCCAATGCCTTTTTCCTCGGCTCGGGCTTGCAATTCCGCCGGACAGCGGCTGATCGCCAAAATCTCTTTGATTGTTTTGCCCAGCACGTTTCTGATCTTGTGCCGCATCAGCGGTCGATCAAGCCAAAACGCGACGAACAGAGTTCCTAACATAAAAAAGGCGCCTGAAATATAAACCAGCAAAAGCAGTGTTGTTTGGCTCAATCCGTCAATCGTATTTCCGGCCAAATACTCTTTTAGAGTTTTGGCTAAAACCAGCAACGAAAATATTGTCAAAAGAACCACCATTGTCTGAAAACTGCGATACCCTTTTCCTTTTCTCATCAGTTTTACCCTCCTCGTTTTTGTTGGAAAATTCTGGTTAGAGATGATTTTCAATATAGGATTTTTTTTGATTTTTGTCAACAAAGAATTCCCCTCCTTTTTAAGGAGGGGCGAGGGGTGGTTTATTTTTAAAACCCCTCCCAACCTCCCCTTGAAAAGGGGAGGAATCGGAGGAAGACATTGAAAAGGCGAAGCAATCTCGCTATCACTCTAATCATTTGGATTGTTTCGTCGTCCAGCGGCCGCGGGACTCCTCGCAATGACATCTATAAATCTGCTATAATTAAAATATGAATTTTTCCAATCGTAAAAAGCACCGCGGCCGAACATTTTTTTTAATTCTTTTTTTGGCCTTGATTTTTTTATGGTTATTTTCCTTGAGTTTGGATTTTAGCCAGAATCAAGCGCCAATTTACGGCGTCACTTTCAGCAAAAAATACGCCTTGGATTTGGAATTAGACTGGCAAAAAACTTATCAGGCGATTTTGGATGATCTTGGAGTACGCCAGCTTCGCTTGATCGCTTATTGGAATGAGATTGAAAAAAATCAGGATAATTTGGATTTTGCCGATTTGGATTGGCAAATTGACGAGGCCCAAAAGCGCGGCGCGGAAATTGCTTTGGTCGTGGGGCGCCGCGCTCCGCGCTGGCCCGAATGCCATGATCCCACGTGGCTGAAAAATTTGGCGCCTTTGGCGATTCAGCAGCAACAAGTGGAATTCGTCAAACAAACTATTAAGCGATATCAAAATAATACAGCGATTACTGATTGGCAAGTGGAAAATGAGCCGCTTTTCGCCTGGTTTGGCAAATGTCCCAAGCCAAGCAAAAAGTTTTTATTAGAAGAAATTTTGGCGGTTCGGGGCTTGGATAATCGGCCGATTATCATTACCGACAGCGGCGAATTAAACCATTGGCAAAGTGCGGCGAGTTTTGGCGATATTTTAGGCACGACGATGTATCGGATTGTTTGGAATAAACAAACTGGTTTTTTTGACTATTGGTTTTTGCCGCCGGCTTTTTATAAATTCAAAGCTGATGTCACTAAATTTTTTCACGATAATATAAAAGAAATTATAGTGACAGAATTGCAGATGGAGCCCTGGACCATGGATAAGAGAATGGTGGAATTAAGTTTCACGGATCAGGAAAAATCATTTGATTTAAATCGTTTTCAAAAAAATATAGAATACGTTCAAAAAACCGGATTTTCCAAAGTTTATCTTTGGGGTGTGGAATATTGGTATTATTTGAAAGAAAAAGGCCGCCCGGATATTTGGCAAGAGGCGAAAAAATTGTGGGAAGATTAACCACCCCTCACCCTAACCCTCTCCCTATAGGGAGAGGGGATTTTTTTTAAAATGTTTGACAATAAATTATTTTTTTCTTAAGATACGAGTAGAACCTTGGTCGCTTGATGGCGGTGCCTCAAGCAAAAATCTTGGCTGTGCCAAGAAGGAGGGTATTACCATGATTTTGAAGTTTAGGGAGGTTGAGCAAAGTAAATTGGTAGCTTTATTGCAGTTTGCCGATCAGTCAGAAAATAAATTTGTCACCACTGATCCGCAGGATTCGAAGACCGGTAAAATCAGCTTTACTGGTCCCAACCCGGTTATTTTTTTACTGGACGTAAAGCAGACGCAAAAAGTTGCCGAAGGCCATCGCCTAATGGATGTGACGCTTGAAATTCTTGAAAATCATTGGGTCAGCAATCCGGGTAATGCTAATTATCCGACTAAAAAAGAGGGCGTTCCCAGTCGGATTTACCAAGAAGCCTGTCGTCTTTTAGGCAGCTTTGCTAATTAACATCAAGCGGGATTTGATCTTTTCGGGTAATTTCCTGGGTGATTATCTGCTTATTGAAAGGAGGGAAAGAATGGGAAGATTGTTCAATGCGCCGACGTTTATCCTTATGGCGATTTGGGGTGGCTTGGCTTTTTCCTTGACCGGTTTAGTTTTTCTGCCATGGCTGGGCATGGTGCCATTTTTGGCCACACTGCCAAAAGGACTCTTGGCAGTTGCTGGGTTTATCCTTGCCATGCTGGTTGTCTGGATCTTTACCATCATCGGGTGCGTTCTTTATGCTCTCTACAAGATTGCCAAAGCGCAATATCTAGTCAATCGACGGATAGCGACACGCTAAAATTTCACGATTGGTACCTTGAGTGTGAGAGGAAGAGTTTCCTCTCTTTTTTGTTAATTTAAGCGGCCTTGTCAAAAGTCTTTTTTTTGGTTAAAATATAATCATCTTTATGACCAAACAGTCTGAATCAAGCTGGCCGATTATCGGCCATCACCAAATTATCGGTTATTTGAAAAACAGTCTTTGTCTGGGCCGCTTGAATCACGCTTATATTTTTTGCGGGCCGAGGCAAGTCGGCAAAACCAGTGTTGTCGAAATTTTTGTCCAGGGTTTAATGTGCCAGAATTTTTCCGAAAAAAAAGAGCCCTTGCCATGCGGTGAGTGCGTTTATTGCCGGCAGATGAAGGCAAAAACCCATCCGGATATTTTTTGGCTGAATCGGCTCACCGACGAAAAAACCGGCAAACTCAAAAAAAATATCAGCATTGACCAAGTCCGTGAACTTCAGGGCAAATTAAGCCTGCGTTCATTTTTGGATTCGTTTAAAGTGGC
>DATDWV010000108.1:0-3441 GCA_035289505.1 Patescibacteria group bacterium
TTTTAATCGCTTGCGCCGCGATTTCCCAAGTCGCCGGCGCGATCCGATGAGTCCGCAAAATCACAATACTGCGATAGGGCAAGCCGCGGTAAATCGCGTCCGCGTTATAGTCGTAAAAACCAAAAGGCGAGTTCCCGTCAATAAAGCCCTGATCAATGGCTTGGCGCAAAGTCAATTTTCTTTCAATCGCGGTGCGCCAAGCCGGGGAAATGACGCATTCTTCGGGCCCGGGATTTTTCGGATCAGAACAAAGAGCCAGTCTGGATAAAATATCATAGGGTTGAGCCTCGCGCTTGCCGGCTTGGAGAAAATCAAGAAAACGAATTTGCGAGGCGTTTTTGGCGGCAATGCCGGACAACGCGGTTTCCGAATAAAGATCCTGATTTTCCCGGTCTCTTAAAAAATCGCGCAAAAAGCCCAAACCGAAATTCGCCAGCGACGCTTGGTCAAAACCTTCGTCTTTGGCGCTGACTAAGCCTTGTTTAAAGATTTTTTCAAAAAGCTTGCCGGTTAAGGTTTCCATAAAAATGCCTATGGCGTCAGAAAGAATCGGACCAAATTGAACCCGTCTTTTCGCTTCTTCCGGAGCTTCTTTGACCAAAGCCGAATAACCTTTTTCCGCCACCAATTTAGCGGGCGTCTTAATCAATCCGGAAATCGCGTCCGTCACCGCTTTCCAGCCCCCGCCTGCTTCCCGATCCTTAGTGCCGTCCTGGACTGCTTTCTGCTGTTCCGCGTAATATTGATCAAAAATGGAAAAGGCAATGCCAATGTCGTTGCGATAAGGGTCAAAAATTTCGCTGAATTTCGGCAGAAAATCCGGATCGTCAATCGCCTCATCCCAATTATGGATCATCTCCGTCACGCTGCAATCCGGCTGGCGCGGCCGTTTGATCTTAGCTAAGCCCAAACCAATCTGCCGTTTTAAATTCGGCGAAGACGGATTGCAAACATTAAGATTCAGCCAATTGCCGCCCAAGCGCTCAACAAAATTCCCGGCCGCGCCGTCCGCTAAATCTTTTAAATACTCACCCCAGCCCTCGGTGTAAAAAAGCGGCTTTTGGCCTTTATCGCCGGACGCGAGCCAAGTCGCCGTGTCATAAGCCATGGTATTTAAAAAATTTCTCAAAGATTCATTGGCCGCGGTAAAAACCGCATCCTTTAAACCTTGAACCGCTTCATCTCTTAAAACTCCTAAGCTATCGAAAAGCTTCATCAGGGCTATACCAAGCATTTGTAAAATATTACCACCAATATCTTTTACTGGCAGTCCTCCACCAGCAGAAGCGGGAGCGACGGCGGCTACCCCGCCAGGATTTTCAAATTCTTCTAATCCAAGACCCCCGGCAACAAACTCCTCAACGCTACCTATAGCTTTTGCCGTCTGTGCCCCGGAAATTTTAAAAATCAATTCCTCAATTTGCGCTCGCGAAATTTTAAAATCCGGCAGTTGAATGGGCACGGGCGAGGAAACAGCCGGGGCAACCAAAGTAATTACCAAGTTAAAAAGAACCAAAAAATAAACAGCTTTTTTCGCAATTTTCTGAAAAATTTGGTTGTGGCTTGATAAAAACATTTAAGATAGCTTTTAGCTTATAGCTGTTAGTTTAAATTGATCTCTGGATTGCTTCTCCCGCGGCTGCGGGATCGCAATGACACTTACCTTTGTCATTGCGAGGAGGGGATCCCTCGCTTTCGCTCGGGACAGGCTCCGCAATCTAGATTGCTTCGCCCCGCGGCTGCGGGATCGCAATGACACTTAATTCATGTTCATATTCATAAGTTGCCATCATCTATCATCTGCCGCCATTGACTCTGCCGCTAACTGCAGCAACTCTTCATCGCTTAAACCGTCCAAAACCGACTGGCTAATGCCGCTGGCGCGTAAAACTTGCCTTAATTCAGAGGGCGTTAGATCAGACAAATCATTCTTGGTCGTAGTTTGCGGATTCGTTTGATTTTGGCCTTGGGCCAAAATTTCCTGATAAGCGGCGACTAAATCGCTGTCTGAAAGCTGGCTTAATTCTTCATCGGAAACGCCGGCTTGTTTTAAAAGCAAGCGCAATTGGCTGACTTGGCTGGTTTGGTCAAAAAGCAAATTATTTGAATCAGCCGCGGCCGCAAACGATTCGGTGAAACATTGCTTGCCGGCGGCGCAATTCGGATCAGTCTGCCGCGCCACCTCGGTTTTATCATCCACCCCATCGGAATCAGAGTCTTTCAAATAAGCGCTTGAGCCGTAAGTGTAAACTTCATCGTAATCAGACAAACCGTCGCCGTCCGTGTCTTTTTGGCTTAAGCCCAACAAGTCTTGGGGATTATTGCCGTTAATGTTAGCGTTGGCTAAATTGCCAAATTCGCTTTTTTTCGGCAAAAAACTTTTTTTAATGTTGTATTTAAATTGAAAAAAACCCAGCCCTAAACCGGCTAGGCCTAAAACCAAAATGGCGACCGACAGTAAATTTTGAACCTTTTTTTGGTCCCTAAAAAATTCTTGGATGAAATCTTTTGGCTTCCTTGGTTTGACTGGCAATTGCTCATGATAAATTCTTTCTAAAATTTCGGTTTTCTTGCTTTTTTTCCCTGATAAAGCCATAATAAAACGTAAAATTTAAAGCGAAAAGCGTAAAATATTTAAGTTCAAGCACTAAATCCAAAATTACAAATTCTAAATAAATTCCAATAATTAAATCACAAATAACCTAAGTCATTGCGAGGAGTCCCGCGGCCGCGGGACGACGAAGCAATCTCGAGATTGCTTCGGTCTCCGCCAGCTGGCGGATCCCTCGCAATGACAATTTTAATCATAAAAAACAGGCAGACAGGCTTGGGATTTGAAATTTGGAAATTGTGATTTTTATGGTTGTTTTGCGTTTTTCGCTTTACGCTTTAAGCTCCCTATATATTATAGCAAAAAATTATACCCAACGGCAAGGGAAAAATAGTGCCTTAATTAAGATAAAAATTAAGCTTTTTGGCAAGAGCAAGCCAATCTTTAATTGAGAGGGCTTCCGCCCGAACTAAAGGATCTAATTTGAGCGAGACGAGAGTCTCTTTCATTTTTTGCCGGTCAATTTTTAACCCGGCGGCTAAATTATTTTGCAATTGTTTTCTCTTGGCGGAAAAACCAACGTGAATTAATCGCCAAAAATTCTTCTCGCTTGCCTCTTTGCCAAAAAATTTATCAATTGATTTTTGATCTCTAATCTCTGATATTTTGAGAATGGCGGAGTCCACTTCCGGCTTGGGCCAAAAATTATTTTTTCCGACGTAATCAATTATTTTCGGTTCACCGTAAAATTGAACAGAAATTGATAAAAGACTCATTTCGCCCTTTTGAGCGCAGATTCTCTGCGCCACTTCTTTTTGGACTAATATGGTCATGGCCGAGGGCCGATTTTCCATAGTCAAAAATTTTCTTAAAAAATGGGAAGTGATGTT
>DATDWV010000109.1:0-2311 GCA_035289505.1 Patescibacteria group bacterium
AATTTAATTTTTATAAGTCAACCCCGCACTTAGCAAGTCTTTAAAGAGTTAGCGATTCTCGTTTTAAGACGAGAGTAAGCTTGGCCAAAATATTTTAAATTTTTTTCTCTTACCTTAGCGTCTATTTCTGATTGATAAGCCTCATAATAAATCAATCTGAGTGGTAGCCGATAACTTGTTGATTTTACTTTTTTATTATTATGTTTAATTATTCTCTTTTTTAAATCATTGGTGTAGCCAATATAAATCTTATTATCATTAACGCTTTCCAAAATATAGACATAAAACATAGACTTGCTAAGTGCGGGGTCAACCCCGAATCTTTAGATTAAATTGTTCGCCCGCTACGACTAAAGCCCAAACTTCCTTGGCGCCATTTTCTTTCAATACTTTAGCGCATTCAGTCAAAGTCGCTCCAGTGGTGGCTACATCATCAATTAATAAAATTTTTTTACCTTTCAGTTGATTGGGCGTTTTGACGGCAAAAACGCCTTTAACATTAACCAATCTTTCTTTGGCGCTCAAAGTAACTTGCGGCGCGGTTTGATATTTTCTTTTCAAGAGGCTAAAATCAGTTTCCATGCCAAGATTTTCACTTACGATTTTTGCCAAAATTTCAGCTTGATTAAAACCCCGCCAAAGTTTTCTCTTTTTTGTCAGCGGCACGGCAATGACTAAATCAAAATCAGAAAAATCAATTTGGTCCGCTAAATTTCCCAAAAAATCAAGCAAGATTTTACCTAAAATTTCGCCTAAATCTGGGATAAAATTATATTTAAAGGTCTGAATGACTTTGGCCAAAAGCGGTTGTTGATAATCGGCGGCAACTAAAATTCTTTTTAAATAATGGCTAGATGAATTAAATTGAAACGGCTGATTATTAATCTTAATTGAATTAAAGCAATTCGCGCAGAGCCATTCGCCATCTTTCTTGCAGCCCAAGCATTCAATCGGAAACAGTAAATCTAAAATTGATTTTTTTAAATTAAACATAGCGCTGGTTTAGGTTATTAGGTATTAGGTTATAGGTTAAAAATCTCGCTTAACCAATAAACTAAATATGGCGCTATGTTCGCTTCGCTCAATTCCAAAAATTAAATCTCAAATCTCGTGTCATTGCGAGGAGTCCCGACTTCAAGTCGAGACGACGAAGCAATCTCGAGATTGCTTCACTCTCCAGCCGTTCGCGAACGGCTGGATCGCTCGCAATGACAATTTTATGATTAGTACTTATTTGGGATTTGTCCGCCAGCTGGCGGATTGAATTTGGAATTTTTATTTATTGCCATTCCGCGGAATCAATTTTCCAGCCAGTTTGGCTTTTGACTAATTTTAATTTTAATTTCTGATAAAAAATATCAGGATTAATCGTTTTTTGCCGCATTTCTCGGCGCTGGGTATTGACTAAAATTTCCGCCTGACCGAAATCTTCGTCTAAACTAATGATTTCCGCGGTGAGCGCTTGGGTGGTCACGCCGTAATATTCCCCGCTTGCCCCTGATTTTTCAATTTTATAATTTTCCGTCCACGCTTTCATCCTTAACGTCATCAAATCTTTCAAATCATCAAGGTTGGAAAAACCGCCTTCGCTGGAATAACTGCCAAATCTTTCGGCAAAAGTCATGGCCACCGCCTTTAATTCCGCCTCCAACTTAGCTTGAGCTGGAGAGACGTTAACGTTTCCCAGTGGCCGCACGACATCTTCAGGAAGTTGCAGTCCCTGATTGGTGTTGGTGATTGGCTCTTCTTTCGGCAATCTCAACCAAAACCACCAGATTAGTCCTAAAACCAAAAGAATAACGATTACAGCAATAACGACAATGATAATTTTATTTCGACGAGACATTGTTTTTTAGAAATTAGCAATTTATATATTTTCTTCTTTCTTTTCTCGGCTGCGTTCAAACTCCCGCTTGGCTTCTTCAATTTCCAAAA
Organism: Patescibacteria group bacterium; assembly: GCA_035289505.1. Classification (GTDB taxonomy): domain Bacteria; phylum Patescibacteriota; class Patescibacteriia; order Buchananbacterales; family UBA6539; genus HO2-39-17. The sequence continues at coordinate 1,936 of DATDWV010000109.1, forward strand.
TTTGGCGGGGGTCAGAAGTGATTAATTGATCTTCGGTGTAAGAAGCCACGACTTTAATCGCCGCGTGTTTGTCGCCGGCGAAAAATATGCCTTCCCCCACGCCGCACTCCAAAAGCAGGTATTTTTCCCCTTCGGTTAACAAAAAAGTTTTTTGGACTAATTCAATCGCCGCCGGGGATTGGCGCATTAAAAGCTGCATCGCGGAATTATTGACAATCGCCTGGCCATAAGCGGAAAGCAAAAAATCATTGACGTCTTGGGTGATATTGGTCACCCCCAAATAATATTTGCGGCAGCGCTTGACTAAAGCGTAAATAAATTTGGCCGAATCCTCATTTTGCATCAGCCACCAAGCCTCGTCAATAATTAAAATCCG
>DATDWV010000110.1:0-2927 GCA_035289505.1 Patescibacteria group bacterium
TTTGGCACGGTCATGGTCGTGTCCAAAATCCGCAAAACGGCTTTTTCATTTTCAAAAAGGGGCAAAGTGGAAACCCGAAAATCAATCTCGCGGCCGTCAATGGTCAAGCGAATCCGGCCGTCTTGTGGTTTTCTGGTTTCATCCAGCTTCAAATTGGCCAAAACTTTAATCCGCGCGACAATAGCGGCGTGTAAATATTTTGGCAAGACCAGCGAAGTCCGCAAAATTCCGTCAATCCGATAACGAATTCGAGTGTCATGCAAAGTCGGCTCAATGTGAATATCTGAAGCCCGGCCGTCAATCGCGTGGCGAATAATGACTAAAACCATTTTGGAAACCGGCGCGCTCCGAATCACCTCTTCCATTTTTTTCAATTCTTTTTCCGGACCTTCCAAAACAGCGGCGGATTCGCCGATGCCGGCTAAAACTTCTTTAACTTCCTCGCCCAGCAATTGATATTGGCGGAAAACCGCCTGAAAACTGGCGGAAGAAATGATATAATATCTCACCTTAAATTCGGATTTTTGGGCCAAGAATTCCACCGCTTCAATCGCTTTAAAATCTTGGGGATTGGTTAAACCGATATTCATTTCATTGCCAGTTTTGGCAAACGCCACCATCTGATAATTCTCCGCCACTTCGCGCGAAATTAGTTCCAAAATTTTTCGGTCAATTTGTCTCCCCCGCAAATCAAGATAAGGCAAATTCAGTAATTGCCCCTTAATTTCGGCTAATTTTTCTTCATTAACTTTTTTTTCCGCCAAAATTAATTCTTCCGGAGATTTTTTGGTGGCTTCTGATTTGGTTTTTAAATCAAAAACCGCCTGTTGGCTTAACAGGTTATTTTTGACTAAGGCTTCAAGAAGTTGAATTTGGTTTTTATACATCTGATCGTTAATTACTCTTCAGCCGCGATAAAAAAAGGAACTTTTTCAAAAGGATTGGCGCGACCGATCTCGCCGGCGGAAATCGGCAGCTCAACATTTAAAATTAAATCCTGATAAGGGGGTTGGTTTAAAAATTCAGTTTTAAATTCAGCTTTCATCGGGGGCAAGTTCAAAGTTTTTATTTTAAGACTAATCGGTTTATTCAATTCAAGTTTTGCGCCGAAAAAATTGGAAAATAAAATATAAATAATAATTAAAATAATCGCTAAAATCATCGCGATTGAAATTGACTGTTTCAGGGGAGTAATTTTTTTCTGCCTCAACATAGTTTAGGAATTAGGAAATTAGGAGTTAGGAGTTAGAATTTCTCAGTTACTGCTGTTCAAATAATAAGTAATAAGATTAACCGAAAATGCCGGAGAGCCGGGCGTAAAGTAAACCGCGGAAACGTCAAATAACCGAAGATTGGTTTCCAAGGAATCTAAAAATTCCTTCAGCTGCCGATAAATATTATTTTGACTGCCAATTAAGCTTAAATTAACGCTTAATTGCTGAATTTCCGCTTTGCCATTTTTACCAGCCATGGGTTCAGTCGGATCACTCACGCTAACACTCGCCAAAAGCAAGCCGTTGTTTTCCGCTAAATTCTGAAGCTGAACAAGCAGACCGGCAATATCCTTGCCTTGAGGCAATGCCTGATTAATTCTTGATAAATCATTGGTATTAATCTGCTGATAACGACTGATTAGTTCGGCTAAATCTTTAAGAAAAATTTCGCGCTTATTAACCTCTTCTTTAACCGCCTTGAGATTGTAATTGCCGCCGATGCCGACTTGTTCGTATTTTGGTTTTAAAATAAAGAAGTAGCTGAAAAATAAAATTAAAGCCGCGCCAATGATTATAAAAATTTTATAATAACGGACAAAAATTATCTTCAGCTGAATATTTTGACTTTTTTTGATATTTTTTTCTGTCATTTTAAAAATCCTAATTGCCTAATTTCTAACCTCCTGGCCTAAAAATACGCCCGGCAAAAATTCTAAATTAATATTAAAATTAACGCCTTGGTAAAAGCCGCTTGCCGGATCAATTTGGGCGTTAGCGGCGTCAATCCGAACGTTTTTAATAAAATCTTTGGCCTCCTGAAAAACGACTAATTGTTTGGCCACGGACTTATAATCCCGGCCGACCGCGGTGATAATCAGCTTATCTCGCCCGGCCATGGCAAAATTGGTGTAATAAACTTCAGTGGAAGTATATTTTTCCAAGAGTTCAAAAAAATTCGTCCAATAAATATGGCTGTCTAAAAGCTGCTTCACTAAATCCAAGCGGCTGGAAAAATCAAGCGCTTGTTTTTTTTCGTTTTCTCTGGTTTTAATTTGATCGTCAAGCTGAATAATTTGTCCCTCCATTTTTTTAATTTGACGGGTGATCATTAATTGATACCAAGTAATGCCGAGATAGAAAATAATCACGAAGACAACAATCCCGCCCAAAACCGCTCCGAGATTGGTTAATTTTTTGGAAATTTCCAGCTCCGGATGTTTGGCCATTTCCGCCGGCATTAAATTCACGTCCAAAAATTCCACTGACTTTTCGCCCTCGGTGTTCGCTGGTTGATTTTGACTTTTAAGTGACGGCTGAGGTTTTTTGGACCAAAGATTAAATGAAGGTAATTTGAAGTTTCTTTTTTTATCTGCCTTAACCACGGGCGCTATTGGCGCAGCCGGCGGCGCGGGGCTAAAAGATTTTTTAACTTCTAAAATTTTATCGGGGTTGAGCGGCGCCATTGGTTTTTCTTTTTTGGCAAAAATTTTAGAAAATACCGAATCGGATTTTTTCGGCGGCTCTTTAACCGGGACCGGCGGCTCACTCATTGACAAATCAAAACTCTTCGGCCGCTTTTGCGCCGATTTTAATTCCCGTTCTTCCTTTTCCCTTAACTCATCGGGTAATAAATTGATATCCGCCATTGTTAGCTGTTAGCTTTTAGCTTGTAGCTTTTAGGAAAGTTCTACAAGCTACAAGCTACAAGCTACA
>DATDWV010000111.1:0-4438 GCA_035289505.1 Patescibacteria group bacterium
TATTTTTGAAAGAAGCGATTATCGGCGGCTTTGAAAAGATTTTTGAGATTGGCCGCTGTTTTCGCAATGAAGGCATGGATCCGTCGCACTTGCAGGATTTTACTTTGGTTGAACATTATGTCGCTTATTGGAATTTTGAAGATAACATGAAATTCAGCGAAGAGATTTTTGGTTATTTATTAAAAAAACTTTTTGGCAAAACAAAATTGATGATTAAAGATCAAAGCGGCAAAGAACACGAAATTGATTTTAAGCCGCCTTGGCCGCGCGTGAGTTTTGCCGAATTAATCAAAAAAGATTGCGGTTTAGATTTGAAAAAATATCCCACCGCGGAAAAATTACGCACGGCAATTATTGCCAAAAAAATTAAAATTGACGGGGCGCAAAATTTAGGCCGCGGTAATTTGATTGACGCGTTATATAAGCAAGTTTGCCGCGACAAAATCATTAAACCGACTTTTGCGTTGTATCACCCGACTGATTTGTCGCCTTTAGCGCGGAAAAACGACAAAGACAAAGAAGTGGTGGATCGTTTTCAATTGGTGATTTCGGGCCTCGAAATTGTGAACGCATATTCGGAGTTGGTTGATCCGCTTGATCAAAAAGAGCGGTTTGAAAAGCAAGTCAAGGCCAAAGCCGCCGGTGACGCGGAAGCTCACGGTAAAGACGATGAATTCGTTAAGGCCTTGGAATATGGCAGCCCGCCGATTTCCGGCTGGGGATTGGGCTTAGATCGCTTAGTGGCGCTTTTGACTTGCCAAGATAATCTCCGAGATGTTGTTTTATTTCCATTATTGAGGCCGAAAAAATAGCAATATGAAAAAAGTAATGGTTTTCGGCACTTTTGACGGCCTTCATCTTGGCCATTTGAATTTTTTCAAGCAAGCTAAAGCCCTTGGCGATTATTTGATCATTGTCGTGGCGCGTGACATTAATGTTGAAAAAATAAAAGGCCGGCTACCAAAATTAGATGAAAATCAGCGCTTGGAAGTTATTAGAAGACAGGGGATAGCCGATAAATTGATTTTAGGCCACTTCAAGGATCCTTATTTTTACATTAAAAAAGAAAAGCCGGAGATAATTTGTTTGGGTTATGACCAAGCGGGTTTTGCCCACGGTTTAGAAGCCAAATTTCCAAAAATTAAAATTGTCAGATTAAAGCCTTATAAGCCGGAGATTTATAAGTCTTCAAAATTAAAAAAATATGATTGATATTAATAAAATTCGCGAGGAAAAAGAAGCAGTGAAAAAAGCGCTTTTGAAAAGAATGAACGCGGCGGATTTGGATTTGGATGAGGTTATTGCCTTAGACGATGAACGCCGAAAATTGCTCCAAGAGGCTGAAATTTTCAAAGCCGAGAGAAATAAATATTCAAAAACCAAGCCTGACGCCGAAATTATCGCGAAAATGAAAACGATCGGCGAAAAAATCAAAAAATTAGACGATAAAATCAGGGTCGTGGAAAATGGCTTAAAAGAAAAACTTTCCGCTTTGCCTAATCTCCCAAGTGAAGATGTTAAGCCCGGGGGTAAAGAAAATAACGAGGTCTTAAAAATTTTCAGCAAAAAACCGAAATTTAAATTTAAAGCCAAGGATCACATTCAGTTAGCGCAAGACTTATCGGTGGTTGATTATGAGCGCGGGGCGAAAATCAGCGGTTCGGGGTTTTGGGTTTATCGGGGCAATGGCGCGATTTTGGAATGGGCGCTTTTAAATTATTTTGTTGATTTCCACAAAAAAAACGGCTACACATTTTTACTGCCGCCTTATTTATTAACCGAAGAGTCGGCTTATACTTCCGGCCATTTGCCGAAATTTCGCGACGATCTATTTTGGACGTCCGCCTCGGCTAACGCCGGACGAGACAAGCAAGATAAATTGTGTTTGAACGCGACGAGTGAAATGATGATTGGCAATTATCATCGCGATGAAATTTTAAACGAGGCGGATTTGCCGCTTAAATATTTCGCCTATTCCGCTTGTTTTCGGCGCGAAGCCGGCAGTTACCGCAAAGAAGAGCGGGGGATGGTGCGCGGCCATCAATTCAACAAAATTGAGATGTTTCATTTTACCAAACCAGACCAGTCTTGGTCGTCTTTTGATGAATTATTAAAAAACGCCCAAAATTTAATGAAAGATTTAGAACTTCATTTTCGAACGGTTCAATTGGCGGCCGGTGATGCGAGTGACGTGATGGCGAAAACCATTGATCTTGAGGTTTGGATTCCGAGTATGGAAATTTACAAAGAAGTCAGTAGTGTTTCCAATGCCACGGATTATCAAGCTCGGCGCGGGAACATCAGATTTAAAGATAAAAAAACCGGAAAAAATGAATTTGTCCACACGCTTAATGGTTCGGGTTTGGCCACCTCGCGTTTAATCCCGGCGATTTTAGAACAGTGTCAGCAAAAAGACGGCAGCGTTAAAATTCCAAAAGTTTTGCAAAAGTATTGCGGATTTAAAATAATTAAAAATCATAAATAAGGATAATAATAAATTAAAAAGACGCTCGAACCTTATTCAAACGGTTCGAGCGCAAAGATCATTTAGAACGACGATTTTCTTTCCCCCCGCCAATTTTTCAGCCAACGCCACGATAGGCAAACACAGAAAGTGATTACCATCGCTAGTAGGCCGATCCATGGGCCCTTGACCTCGCTTCCACCAAAGCCAGCGACAACGCTGGGGATGAAAAACCGCATGTCATCGCTTAGGGAAAGCATTGAATCCACCTCCCTTCTTTTCAGAATTTTGAAAGTGAACGCCGCGGCAAAATCATTTGAATGATCTATGATATTTTGCCGCGGCGCGATGATATGCGAGAACTAGTTCTCGCGATTCGCCTCCTGGATTTCGGCGGCCATTTTGGCGATTGGGCTTTGGACTGTGCCCAGTGGCGCCGTAACGGCCTCGACTGTTCTTGTCGTTGGATCCAAAATGTACGTCATAAAATTTCTCCTCCTCGTTTTTGCTTTTTTGTTTTCCCACTAGTTTCCAGATTGGAAACATATCATCATACCATATTTAGAAAAAGTTGTCAATGATAACAGCTAAAATTTTTCTAAAATAAGCGAAAAAAATGTATAATTCTTGGGTGGAAATTTCAAAATCGGCAATTTTACATAATTTAAACCAGTTTCAAAAATTAGTCGGCAAATCAGTTGAAATTATGCCAATTATTAAAAGTAATGCTTATGGGCATGGGATAATTGAAACGGCAAAGATAATCAGTCCAAAAATAAGATGGTTGGGAGTGGTAAGTTTAGGCGAAGCTTTGGCTTTGCGCCGCAAAAATTTTAAAAATCGGATTTTTATTTTGAGCTATGCTCAAAGCCGTTATTTAAAAGAAGGGATCAGGCAAAATGTTGATTTACCGGTTTATGATTTAGCCTACGCCAAGTTAATTTCCGATATTGCCGGTAAATTGAAAAAAATCGCCAAGGTCCATATCAAAATTGATACGGGTGCGAGCCGGATTGGTATCTTAGCAAAAGACGCCATTCAATTCATTAAGGGGGTTGAGAAATTGCCTTACTTAAAAATTGAAGGTGTTTACAGTCATTTTGCCGCATCAGAAGAAAATCAAAATTACACTGATTGGCAATTAAATAATTTTAATCAAGTTTTAGAAAAATTGGAAAGATTAAATCTTAAAATTCCTTTTAAACATTTTGCCTGTAGTGCGGCAACAATTACTAAGCCAGAAGCGAGGTTTAATTTAATCAGACTGGGTTTAAGCCTTTACGGGTTTTGGCCATCAAAACAGGTCAAAAAAATTACCGCCAGGAAATATCCATGGCTGAAATTAAAACCGGTTTTAAGCTGGAAGACAAAAATTTTACAAATAAAAATTGTGCCCGCGGGCACAAAAATCGGTTATGGCTGTACTTTTACCGCTAAGCGGCAAATGAAAATCGCGGTTTTACCCGTTGGTTATTGGGAGGGATATGATCGGCATTTAAGCAATCGCGGCGAGGTTTTAATTAAAAATAAAAAATGCCCAGTGGTCGGGCGAGTTTGCATGAATTTAATGATGATTAATGTGACTAAAATAAAAAAAGTAAAAGCCGGTGAAGAAGTGATTTTAATTGGTCAGCAGGGGAGAGAGGAGATTGTAGCGGAAGATTTGGCAGAAAAAATCGGAACGATTAATTATGAAGTGGTGACCCGGATTAATCCGGCTTTACCAAGAATAATAATAAGATAAAAAAAGACCCCGCGCTCACCGAGTAGACATACAACTAGTGAAGCTTAAGCTCCACAACTTACTAGTCTCTCGACGAGTGCGGGGTTGAAACACGGGAAGGTGCTGGCGGTTTATTCGCGCCCGCCTGGAATCGGCCTTTGTTTTTAGGCCCCTGGCGATCGCGATTGGATCATGTTACCATTCATGCCGCGGTCGCACTTTTCGAACCAAACGGTCAGAATCAGCCGTCG
>DATDWV010000112.1:0-4289 GCA_035289505.1 Patescibacteria group bacterium
GGCCAAGCCCGGCCATCATCGTTTTGATTGGGCACGGGTTGGCAATTTTTTCCTCCAGTTCAAAAGATTCTTTTCCCCAAGAGCGGGCCGACTTCACCCTGAAGGAGACCAAGTTAAACAGAGGGATTAATTTTTTTTGCAGAGCTACCCCATTTTCGTCATCGCCGGTGGCAAAAGCGGTAACCATTTGTTTGACCGCGGCAGGGGCGATATTGCTGATTACGGAAATAACTCCGTTGCCGCGAATATTCATGGTCCCCATTACCACACCGGTCATGTTGTCATCGCCGCTCATCATCGAGAAATCTTTCCCAAGCAGGCGTCGAATCGCGACCATGCTTTCAATGCCGCCGGTTGCGTCTTTAATTCCCGTGATATTGGGGCATTGTTCGACTAGCCAAGCCAGATCAACTGGCTCTAATTTGCTGGCGGTTCGGCCTGGAATATCATAGGGCATAACAATGGCATTGGGGCGGATCTCGGCAATTTCTTTGGCCACCGGCAGAAAATAGTATTGCGCCATTTGGCGTGAGGTCGGCCGGTTATAGTAGGGCGTGACCAGCAAAACACCATTGGCGCCCAAGCGAACCGCTTTAGCCGAATATTTCAAAGCTTCAAGCGTTGAATTGCTGCCGGTGCCGGCGATAATTTGCACTCGATCTCGGGCAAAATTATCCTCAGTCACCTTGAGCGCTCGCTGGATAATGCTCATGTGCTCATCCCAAAGTAACGTCGGCGATTCACCTGTCGTGCCCACCGGGACTAGGCCGTCAATTCCCGATTGAATCTGAAATCTGATGTTTTGTTCTAATCTGAGCCAGTCAATCGTGTATTCTGAGTTAAAAGGCGTAATTAAAGCGGTATAAGCGCCAGAAATCTTAGGCATCTTTAAGTCTCCTTTATTTTTGAAGAGCGATTTGGTTGTGGCTTTACCTTAATGAAATCATTGTTTTTTGTCAATCCCTCACCTGACGGTTATTAAAAATGTATTACTCGAAATATTCAACTATAAATTAATAAAATGTTTTAAACGGTTTTAATAGTTATCTATATTGGTTTTTAAGATTATCAGTCTATTCATTTTATAAAAATATTTTTCGGTAAAAACTTTTAATTTTCAATAAACAGGATAAAAAACCATAACCGATCAGGTGAGGGAGTCAATTGCAAATCATTGCTCAAATTATTTTTCAATGTTAAAATATGATTAATTATGTTTCTCCAAAAAATTGAAATTCAGGGTTTTAAAAGCTTTGCCCAAAAAACTATTTTGGAATTTCCGCGGCCTGGTGAGGGCTGCCCTTTAGTTTTAAACGGGGAAAGGTTAAGCCCGGATCAATTGGCTTTAGGTCTTTGCGGCGTGGCTTGCATTGTCGGGCCAAACGGTTCGGGCAAATCAAATTTAGTTGACGCCGTGCGCTGGGTTTTAGGCGAGCAAAGTTTAAAAAGCCTGCGCGGCAAAAAGTCTGAGGACGTCATTTTTTCCGGATCAGAAAAAAAGGCCAGATTAGGCTTGGCCCAAGTCTCGCTTCATCTTAACAATGAAGACGGTGCGATTGCTTATGATTACCCGGAAGTGGTTATTTCCCGAAAAATTTATCGCAACGGCGAAAGCGATTACCGGATTAATTCAAGCAAAGTCCGGCTCCAAGACGTTTTATTGCTTTTAGCCCAAGCCCATTTCGGCCAGAAAAGCTACAGCATTGTTTCCCAGGGCTCAATTGATCAAGTGATTATGGCTAATCCCCATGACCGCAAAGACTATTTTGACGAAGCCGTCGGCGTCAAACAATTTCAATTAAAGCGCGATCAGTCTTTAAATAAATTGGAATCCGCTTGGAATAATTTGCGGCAGGTGGAAGCGCTGTTAGCCGAGATTCGCCCCCGCTTAAATTCTTTAACTCGGCAAGTCAAGCGGCTTGAACGCCGGGAAAAATTAGAAAAAGAATTAAGCGAGGTCCAGCGTCAATATTATGGCTGGCGTTGGCAGGAATTAAGCGGCAAAATTGAAAAACTTCGGCCGGACTTGGAAAAAGGTGAATCGGAATTAAATAAAAAGAGCAAATCCTTAAAAGAATTGCAGGAACAATTAAACGCTCTGGAAAAGCAGGATTCGCGCAGTAAAATTTTTAATGAGCTTCAAGGGAAATATCAAAACATCTTGGATCAAAAAAATAAATTGCACGAAGAAAAATTAATTTTGCAAAATAAAATTGAATTGGTTAAACAGCGGCTAACCGAAAAAGTATTGCCATTGAGCCCCTCGGCATTAATTGAAAGACTAAGAGCTTTGGAAAATTTGCGCGAGCGCTTAGGGGAAAATTTAATGAGCAGCAAGCCGCGAAATTTTGCCCAAGCCAAAGAAGATTTGGCCGAACTGGGCCGACTACTCAAAGATTTAATTGAGCAAATTCAAAACCCCAAGACAAAAGAAAAAGTCAAAGCTGAAGCGGCGCCAGACTTAATTTTGGAATTAAAAGAAGTGGAAAAAGATTTGGGGGCGGCTGGTGAGCAGGTGGAAAAGGCTCAAGAAGAATTAGCCAATTTTAATTCGCAAGAAGAAAAAAAGAAAGGCAAATTTTTTGAACTCCAACGGCAGATTACCAGCGAGCAAAATCAGTATAATAATTTAGCCGGCCAAGTTTCCGCGTCCAGGGTGGAAATGGCCAGATTAGAAGCTCATCGCGAGGATTTAAAGCAAGAAATTGTTCAGGAAACAAAAGATTCCAAATGGTTGGAAAATTATCACGCCGTTAAAATTAATGAAGCGGAAAGCCAAAATGAAATTTCGCGCCTAAAACATCAGCTTGACTTGATTGGCGGGGTGGACCCGCAAACTGTCTCGGAATATCAGCAAACCAAAGAACGCTTTGATTTTTTAAACACGCAAGCCGAAGATTTAAAAAAATCAGTTAAATCCCTTGAACAAATTATTAATGAATTAGATGAAAGAATTCAAACCCAGTTTGATTCGGCCTTTAAAAAAATTAATAAAGAATTCAGCCATTTTTTCAAAATTCTTTTTGGCGGCGGTAAAGCGGAATTAATTTTGATTAAAGAAGAAGCGGAACAGCCCGCCTCTGCTGAAGATTCAGTGGGTAAGCCAGATAACCAAGACGGCGAAGAAGCTGGAGCTGAAGGCGGAATTTTAGACAAATTAATTTTCGCGGAAGAAAATCTAAGCCCCAAGAGATTTTTAAAGAAAAAAACCGGCAAAGTGATTACCGGAATTGAAATTATCGCCACGCCGCCGGGCAAAAAAGTGTCGCACATTAATATGCTTTCCGGCGGCGAGCGCTCGATGTCGTCCATTGCGTTGATTTGCGCGATTATCGCCAATAACCCCTCGCCTTTTGTTATTTTAGACGAAGTGGACGCGGCCTTGGATGAAGCCAATTCCCAGCGCTTTGCCAAAATTGTTAATGAATTGGCGCACAAAACCCAATTTATCATTATCACTCATAATCGGGCGACGATGCATCAAGCTAATATTTTATATGGGGTCACTATGGGCGACGATGGCATTTCTCGGCTGATTAGCTTGAAATTGGAAGAAGCCCAACAGATTGTTCGTCAATAATTTTTAAAAATCTCTGGCATTCAAGCATGACTCAAATATTTAAAAAATTACTTTTAAAGTATTTAGAAAAAAATGAACAGCTGGTATTAAGACATCTTCGCCGCCGACATCGCATTAATACTTTATTTCCTGACTTAGAAAAGATTTTTCCTCCCGATGGCTTTGAAGATTTAACCTGGCTTTTTAGTTGTAATGAATTTAACCGCGGTATTGTTCGTCTTAATTTTGATGAGGCCGCTTACTTATATAAGCTGGTAAAAAAATTAAAGCCGGATCGAGTTTTAGAGATTGGCCGCCACCGTGGCGGTAGCGTCGTAATCATTGCCAGCGCCCTTGCCGCCAAAGCAGTCGTTGATTCGGTCGATATTAAACCAGAAAATGATAATGCATTAAGCATCGTTTTAAATCATTTAGGCCTTAGTTTTAAGGCTAATTTAATTGTCGGCACGACTGCTGATTTAAAAAATTATTTAAATTACTACAATTTAATTTTTATTGATGGCGATCATAGTTATGCCGGAGTCAGCGCCGATTATTTGTTTGCCAAAAAAACCTTAAAAAAAAATGGCTGCTTAGTTTTTCATGATTACAATGAAAATCAGCCAGACGTGGTCCGATTGGTCGATGAAATAGAGGCAAAAGAAAAAATATTTTTTCAGAAAACGGAGCAAGTCGGGTCAATGATTTGTTTTAAAAAACTTTAATCAAA
>DATDWV010000113.1:0-6648 GCA_035289505.1 Patescibacteria group bacterium
GCCTTAAGTTTTTTTTGGAAAAAAAATCGTTTTTTCAAAAAATTTAACGAGTTCCATAATTTTTTGCACTACGCCACAGAAAAACAAATTCCTCTTATCTTGGGAAATCTGACGCAACTAATCACTTTATTTATCCTCATTAATCCCTTAATTGATTTTAGAATTTTAGATTCCGGCGCGATCAACCAAGCTAGTGAAATTATTAAACGTCTAATTTAAATTCAAACATTAATCCCTCTTTTTAATTTCAAGAGGGTTTTAAATATCATTTTAAAATTTAACCCGCCCATTATGTTTTTAACCGTCCACAGCGCTGCCGCCGTTATTGTCAGCCAAATAACGCCAAATCCGCTTTTGGCTTTTATCCTTGCCTTAATTAGTCATTTTATTTTAGATCTTATTCCTCACGGTGACCAGGAATTTGCCCAAGATAAAACTCAAATTTTAAAAAAAGAGAAAAAATTGCTTTTTTCCATTGCCGCGGTGGATATTATTCTGATGTCGGGTTTATTGTTATTCTTCTACTTGAATAATTTGGCCAAACCATCATTAGTCGTAATAGCCGCGCTCACCGGCGCTTTATTGCCGGATTTTTTAAGCGCTCTTTTTTTGATAACCGAAAATCAAATCTTAAAAAAAATCTTTTATTTTCAAAATTGGCTTCATTATCTCTTTTGGGGCTTCACCGTTAATTTTAAAATCGGCCTGATAATCCAGTTAATTTTTCTGCTGGGATTTTTAGCCATTATTATTTAACAATTTCTCAAACTCTTTTTTTTGTTTAAACGGTCCGATTAAAGCCAGATTCAATTTTTTTCTCTGAATGATTTCATTGGCCACTTTTTTAATGTCATTTTGGCTAACCGCAAAAATCTTTTTCAGCCGCTCCGCCGGAGTTTGAATCTGATTTAACAATAACTCCTGCTTGGCATACCAATCAGCGACGTTTTCCGAGTCTTCTAAATCTAACACTAATTTGCCGCGCAAAAATTCTTTGGCGTTTTTTAATTCTTGCGGGCTCACTCCCCGCTCTTTTATTTTATTCAATTCGGCTAAAATCAATTTAATCGCGGCGAAAATCCGAGCGGAATCCAAGCCGGCGGCGACCATAAAATTTCCCGTATCCTGATAAGCGCTTAGGTCAGTTCGGATATAATAAGCCAAGCCGTGCTCTTCGCGCACCGAAATAAAAAGGCGCGAGCTCATATTGCCGCCTAAAATTATTGAAAGCAAATAAAGCGGAAAGATTTTTTTGTCATTTAGCCGATAAGCCGGGAAGCCCAAGCCCAGCTGAACTTGCTGGGTTTTTCTAAAACTCAAATTTAATCTGGGTGAAGTCTGGCTGACTTTAAACTGGCTAAAATTAGTTTTAGCTGATTTTTTTTGCCGGCGGCCAAAATAATTTTTGGCTAACAAATTAATTTGCCGGCGGTCAAAATTGCCGGCCACGGCCAAAACCATTTTTGCCGCTGAATAATGAGCGCGATAATAATTTAAAAGCTGGTTTTGGGAAATTTTTTTAATGACTGACTTTGGCCCGGCGATTGACCAACCCAAAGGCGTTTTGCCAAATAAAGTTTCTTCAAACAAAATCGGCAGATACATCATCGGGTTGTCTTCGTACATTTTAATTTCTTCCAAAATTACGCCGCGCTCTTTTTCAATTTCTGAAGGCGGCAAAATGGAATCAAAAATCATGTCTGACAAAATATCAAAAGCCAATTCAATTTTTTCCGCGGCGATTTTAACATAATAGCCCGTGTGGTCTTTAGTCGTAAAGGCATTGTAATCCGCGCCCACGGCATCCAAAACTTTAGTGATGTCCAGGCTGGTCGGCCGTTTTTTCGTGCCTTTAAACATCAAATGCTCCACGAAATGCGAAGCGCCGTTGATATTTTGGCTTTCATAACGAGAACCAACCGGCAATAAAACTAAAACCGTCACCGCTTTGGTTTCTTTAAGCGGCGCGGTGATGAGAGTCAATCCATTTGTTAATTTTTGTTTTTGGTACATAGCAATAAAATTCCAAATCCAAAATTACAAATTTCAAATAAATTCTAATTTTTAAAATAAAAAATCACAAATATTTTGAATTTGGAATTTGAAATTTATTTGTCCCGATCGCCTTAGGCCTGCCTGCGCAGGCAGGCGACCGAGGATCCCGTATTCATTTTAAAAAATAAATTAAGGTGCGGGAGAGCTTGGTGCTTGAAATTTAAGATTTATTTCAGTTGTTCTTCAAAGTAATCCCCTATCTCCCCAATCTTAATTCTTTCCTGCTTCATCGTATCCCGATCGCGCACCGTCACCGCTTTGTCTTCCAAACTTTCAAAATCAACAGTGACACAATAGGGCGTGCCGATTTCATCTTGCCGACGGTAACGCCGGCCAATGGAAGAAACTTCATCGTAGTCGCAGCGCCAATTTTGCCGAAATTGATCGTAAATTTCTTTAGCTAATTTGACCAATGGCTCTTTTTTAGACAAGGGCAGAACCGCGATTTTAATCGGCGCGATTTTTTTGTCAAAACGCATCACCACTTCAACTTCCTTGGTGCTTTCGGTGGTCGTGGTCCGGCCGCCACTAATTTCGACGTAAGCGTCAACCAAAACCGTTAAAAGCGTCCGATCCACGCCGGCGGAAGGTTCAATCACGTAAGGAATAAATTTTTTGCCGGTTTCATCGGCATAATCAAGCTCGGCGCCCGAAAATTTAGCGTGCTGTTTTAAATCAAAATCCTGACGATTGGCCACGCCTTCCAATTCCGACCAGCCGGCAAAAGGAAAATTATATTCCACGTCCGAACAAGCCGCGGCGTAATGAGCCAATTCGTCTTGGGCGTGCGGCCGCAGCCGCAAATTTTCTTTTTTAACGCCTAATTCCTTAATATACCAATTCAATCTTTCTTTAAGCCAAGATTCATAAAATTTAGGCGCCTGTTTCGGCTCGCAGAAATATTCCAATTCCATTTGCTCAAATTCGCGGGTGCGGAAAATAAAATTTCCCGGCGTGATTTCATTGCGAAAAGCTTTGCCGATTTGCGCGATGCCAAAAGGCAGTTTCAAGCGCATCGTGTCTTTGATATTTTTAAAATTAACAAAAATTCCCTGCGCGGTTTCCGGCCGCAAATAAACCGCGGCGCCTTCGTCTTCCACCGGGCCCATAAAAGTTTTAAACATCAAATTAAATTGCCGCGCTTGGGTTAATTCGCCGCCGCACTCCGGACAAACCGGCTTTTTTTTCGGCTTTTCTTTCATCTTGCCCAAGTCCGGCTTAATGGACTGGCTGGCCAGCAAATGATCGGCGCGAAACCGGCGCTTGCAATTTTTGCAATCAACCAAGGGATCGGTAAAACTCTGCAAATGCCCGGATGCTTCCCAAACTTTTGAGTGCATTAAAATCGCCGCATCAAGCCCCACGACATCATCGCGTTTTTGCACCATGGCCTGCCACCAAAGCCGCTTGATGTTATTTTTTAATTCCGCCCCCAGCGGGCCGTAGTCGTAAAAAGAATTCAAACCGCCGTAAATTTCCGAGGATTGAAAAATAAAACCCCGCCTTTTGCATAAAGAAACGAGCTTCTCCATTAGATTATTGCCTGATTCTCCAATTTTTTTCATAAATATATTTTAACTGATTTTAAAGATATTTTCAAGGTTAGCTATCTGACAAATTTTTTGCTCAATTTTATATCCTAAACAGTGTTGTAACATTCCTAAATACGACTGTACTGATTGATTATATGATTGTTGGCTAATTAAACCGGCTTCCATTTTTTTTACATTTTCTCTAATTTTCTTCAACATTCGTCTTTTGGTTTTGGTTCGTAATAAAATATAATAAGGCAAAACAACATACCCTAAAAAATCAATGCCTTGCCTAAATTTTCTGATTATGATTTTATTAGGATGAAGCCGTAAATTTAAATCAACTTCTAAAAAATTGCTAACAACTGTTACTAAATTTTCTAAATATTGCTGATTAGGGTGCAAAATCACAAAATCATCCGCATAGCGAAAATAGTATTTAATTTTTAACTGGTGCTTAATAAATTGGTCTAATTCATTAAGATAAATATTGGCAAATATTTGCGAAGTAACATTGCCTATGGGTATACCTACTTTTTCTTTTGTCATTGCGAGGAGTTCCGATTTTATTACGTCGGGACGACGAAGCAATCTCGTTTTTATTTTAAAGGATTGCTTCACCCCTACGGGATTCGCTTTGACATTTAACTCTCTCTCTCTCTCTGCTTAAAGTTATCCCCAACTGAATTAAAACTGTCTATAATATTACTAACCAGCCAAAGAAATTTTTCGTCTTTGACTTTTTGTTTTATTATCGAAAACAATTTTTGGTGAGAAACTGAATGAAAAAACTGCTTAACATCACATTTTAAAACATAAGCAGTTTGTTGATAGTTCTTACTAATTTTCCTTAAAGCGTTATTTAAATTTCTGACGGCTAAATGAGTGCCTTTACCCAGTCGAGAAGAGTAAGAATGATAAATAAAACTTGGCTCAAAAATCCGGTATAATTCCTTAAAAACTAAATGGTGGACTAATCTGTCCCTGACGCTGGCTTTACTAATAACACGATATTTAGGGTCACAAATACGGAAAGTATTATAAGAGCTATGACGATAAACTTGGCTAAATAAATCAGAATGAAGCTTGAAAATATTATCTTCTAAATTAAATTCAAATTGCTGAACATCTGGTTTTTTTCTCTTGCCTTTCCTAAATTCTCGCCAACATAAAAATAAATTTTCTAAAGAAATAACATCTTTAAAGTTATGGCTAATGATATCCCTTTGGTTCATAAAATAACAGAACTATATAAATTGATGTATCAGGCTAACATACAAATCAATAAGCGAGACCGTTTTGGCATTAGTTTAAAAACAGAAATGATTTGTTTAGAGTTATTAGAATCATCAATCATCGCTTCATATCTGCCAAAAAACGAAAAATCGACTGTTCTAAAAATTTTGCGAGTCAAAATTGAACTCTTAAAACAATTAATACGGCTGACAAAAGAACTTAACGTCATTAATGACAAAAAATATATTGATTGGTCAGGCCGGTTAATTGAAATCTCTAAAATGAACAATAGCTGGCTTAATTGGGCAACAAAAGAGAGTCCAAGCTAAGACTCTCTTTGCCGGAAACTTCGGGGCGAGAGCGCAAATCGTCATTGGCATTGTCGGGATTGTAGTAGTTGACCTGAAACTTGTCGTCGTTCCAGTTAACGTTCGGAACATTACCGTCGGAATTGCGAGAGCCGCTTAATATTAGCCAATCCCATCTAAATCACCGGGAATTTTTTACAAAATTCCTTGGGTTATCCGGCTCTTACCGGCTCGGTTTGGAACCAAAGCTTATTAAAAAGGCTGTTCACTAAAATTGGCTAAGCAGTTTCCTGATTTTAAAGGTAAATCATTGTCCGTTTTACGGGACTGATTGTATTAACCTAAATTCATTTTAAAAGAAAAGCGCCACACCGTAAAGTCAGCGTGGCGCGATGTGAAAAAAGGGTACGAAGTTGAAAGTAAAAAGGGAAATCAGGAAACTACGGGGCGAGAGCGCAAATCGCCATGGGCAGGGCCGGGAGAGGAGTCGCAGACCCGAAACCGGCCGCCGCTCCAGCGAACGCACGGAACACAACCGTCGGAACCGCGAGAGCCGGAACACAAATTCCAATTAGCAGTATTGAGGTGCTCGCCATTGGTTCGTTTGAAATGCCAGGGTTCCAAAACCAACCCCTCTAGAAGAGTGTTGCCAGAGAAACCAAGAGCCGCCAACTGATTGGCTGAAAAACCTTTGAGTTCCTCATCCGGCTCTACCCGATCACGCAACCAAATGGCGTAGTGGTCGGTCGGCTCACGGTCATTTCGGCCTTGGACTGACGCATTCAAATCTTCAGTATAACGCCAGCAGGGAAACAGAGACTCGCATTTGGTATAAACTTGATTGCAGGCCAGGCCTTGGGCGACAAACATCAGCCAGCCAAATCCCGGCCGCTGAATCGGCACCCGAACAGCGGAAAAATCCATTTTGAGTTCGTACTCATCACAGTAATGTTTTTCCCACTCCTCGGCGAACTGGCCGATAAGGGGGTTAGCATCAATAACTGGTACTTGGTTTTCAGGCGGTAATAGCAGCTCCCGTATACCACGCCGAAGTGAACGGCGATTCTTCATCCATTCGTCGTAAATGCTTCGAGACATATTATCCGGAACTGCTTTTACTACTTCGCTAGTTAATTCTTTAAGTTGGCTGGTACTGATAGTACATACTTGCGACTTGGGCATTTCCACTTTATTCATGGTCATTCCCCTTTTTTAAAAGAGCTTATATCCTGATTTTACCGTCAGGATTACGGTTTTCTCACATATTGTGAGAATACTTTATAATAGCACTTCTATTTAATCTTGTCAATAAAAAATTACAAATTTTATCTAAATTTAGATAAAATATCTTATACCATCGCTATATTAACCAACTTAATACCACCGCGCTGGTGACCGCCACGGTCAAATTATCATTAAGCCGCCAGGGCAGGCTTTCCACCACGGCCGCGACTAAAGACGTTTTTAAGCCAATGCTTAACGCCGAGCTGTTCCCGATTTCCGGCAGCATCCATTTT
>DATDWV010000114.1:0-5905 GCA_035289505.1 Patescibacteria group bacterium
TATTGTTGACGGCCAGGTGGGGATTAAAGATCCGGTGGGCATGACTGGGGTGCGGCTGGAAGTTGACACTCAAATTATTCAGGGTTTAAGCTCGCAAATTAAAAATTTGACTAAAGCGGTTTATCGCACCGGCATTAACATTGAAGACTTGGTTTTGTCTATTTTGGCCACTTCAGAAGCGGTTTTGACCAATCGGCAAAAAGAACTTGGCGTCGTGGTCGTTAATATCGGCGGCTCCACCACCAGTTTGGCGATTTTTGAAGAAGGCGATATTTTGCACACCGCGGTTTTGCCGGTTGGCTCTGATCATATTACGTCAGATTTGGCCATTGGCTTAAGAATTAATATTGATACCGCCGAAAAAATTAAATTGGAATACGGCACGGCTTTGAGCAACGGCGTGGGTAAAAGAGAGGAGATTGATATTGGCGAATTGGAGGGTCAAGAGAGTAATTTTGTTTCCAAAAAATACGTCACCGAGATTACGGAAGCGCGGGGGGAAGAAATTTTTGACAAAATTGACGCTGAGTTGAAAAAGGTCAACAGAAGTGGTAAGCTACCCGCAGGCATAATTTTAACCGGCGGCGGCTCCAAATTAAATGGCATGGTGGAAGCGGCCAAAAAACGTTTGCGCCTGCCGGCGAGTTTGGGAACTCCGTTAAGCGTGACTTCCGCGATTGACAAAGTCAATGATCCGGCTTTTTCCACGGCGATTGGTTTGGTGCTTTGGGGAACGCAAGTGGCGGGGCAACATTCCGGCCGCGGTTTTGGTCAATTTTTTCAAAAAATTCCCGGTTTAAATTTAGTTTTTAATCAAACTAAAAAGTTATTTAAGAAATTTATTCCTTAGATTAGCAATTTTGAATTATTAAAAAGCTTCTGGTTTTTAGCCGGTAATTAAAACTACTATAAGCTATAAGCTATAAGCTATAAGCTAAATTATGGCGGAAATCAAACCCGAAATTGAAACTTTCGCAAAAATTAAGGTGGTTGGTGTGGGCGGTTCAGGCGGTTCAGCGATTAATCGAATGGTGCGCTCAAAAATTCGGGGGGTTGAATTTTTAGCCATTAATACCGATGTTCAGGCCTTGCATCATTCCGCGGCGTCAAACAAGCTTCATGTCGGTAAAATGACGACGCGCGGCTTGGGCGCGGGCATGGATCCGGAACTTGGGCAAAAAGCGGCGGAAGAAAGCCAAAATGATATTCGCGACTTGCTCAAAGGGGCGGACATGGTTTTTATCACTTGCGGCTTGGGCGGAGGCACGGGATCTGGCGCGGCGCCGGTGGTGGCGGCTATGGCCAAAGAAATCGGAGCCTTGACCGTGGCGGTGGTCACTAAACCTTTTAGTTTTGAAGGGGCGCAGCGCCGAGAGATCGCCGAACGCGCTTTGGTTAATTTAAAAGATCGAGTGGACGCGATTGTGACGATTCCCAACGATCGGCTTCTTCAAATTATTGATAAAAAAACTTCATTATTGGAAGCTTTTAAAATTTGCGATGATGTTTTGCGTCAAGCCGTGCAAGGCATCGCGGAATTAATTACGATTCCTGGCCTAATTAACGTTGATTTTGCTGACGTGAAAACGATTATGCGCGACACCGGTTCCGCTTTGATGGGTATTGGCCAGGGTAGCGGGGACAATCGGGCCGTGGCCGCGGCTAAAGCGGCGATTGCCAGTCCGCTTTTGGAATTAGCGATTGACGGCGCCAAAGGGATTTTGTTTATTGTTGTCGGCGGTTCTGATTTGAGCATGCATGAAGTCAATGAAGCGGCAAAAGTCATCACTCAATCGGCTGATCCAAACGCCAAAGTGATTTTTGGCGCGGTGATTGACGAACAAATGAAAGATGAAGTGAAAATTACGGTGATCGCCACCGGATTTTCCGAACGAGAAATTAAAGCCAGCGCTGAAGCTTTTGGTTTAAGCCAAACTTATAAGCCGACTGAATTTATTCCCCAAAAACCAAAAGAAGAGCCGGTTAAACCAATTAGCCGAATAATGCCGGGCCGGGCAAAAAAACTTTTTGCCAAAGAACCGAAAACAACGGAAGCGGCGTTGGAAAAAACCGCCGAAGAAGAAGAGTTGGAAATCCCCGCCTTCATCCGAAAAAAGATGAAATAAAAATATATAATGCTAATGATGCGAATAACATACGAATGTTGCTAATATTTGTGTGTTAATAGCATTACGAATGCGCATATATATATGAATAAATATATTCGTATCATTCGCATAAATTCGTAAATTAGCATTATAGAAAACAAAATTTGGTTGATTTAAAAATTTCAAATTCAGTCACCCCAAAAATTTTTGGTGTGCTGTTTTTTTCTGACTTAAGAATTAGACTAATTTTTTTATAACGTTGCTGGCCGAATACTCCAGGCTTTTAAGCCTGGAGATGAAGGCCAGTGTGAGAAAAGATTTCGGCGGAGCCGATTCCTCTCGTTAAGAACCCGCCCTGATACCCCGCTCTTTAGAGCGGGGTCGGGTTCATAATTCTAACTTCCTAATTCCTAATTTATGATTCTAGGCTTAGGCAAAACTCAACTGAAATTAACCAAAAACGCGCTTAAGGTTTTAGAGAGCCGTTATTTGCTTAAAGATGAAGCTGGGCATCCGGTGGAAAAGCCTTTGGAGATGTTTAAGCGAGTGGCGCGCCATATCGTTAAAGCCGAAGACAATGATAAATTAACTCCGGAACAAAAGCAAGATTTGGAAAAGGCGTTTTTAACGATTATGGTTAATTTGGAATTTTTGCCTAACAGCCCGACTTTTACCGGCGCCGGCACGCCCCTTGGCCAATTATCCGCTTGTTTTGTTTTGCCGGTGGGGGATTCAATGGAAGAGATTTTTGACGCGATTAGAAATACGGCTTTAATTCACAAATCCGGGGGTGGCACGGGTTTTTCTTTTTCCCGCTTGCGGCCGGCACGGGCGCAAGTTAAATCAACCCAAGGTTTAGCTTCCGGGCCGATTTCTTTTATGACCGTTTTTGACGCGGCGACAAACACGGTTAAACAAGGTGGCACCAGGCGCGGCGCGAATATGGGCATTTTGCGAATTGACCATCCGGATATCATGGAATTTATCACGGCCAAAAGCGACAGTGATAAATTAAACAATTTTAATATTTCGGTGGCCATAACGGATAAATTCATGGCCGCTTTGGATAAAAGTCAAGATTACGATTTATTGAATCCGCAGACCGGTGAAGTGGTTGATAAATTAAAAGCGAGTGAAGTTTGGGATAAAGTTGTTTCTCACGCCTGGAAAAACGGCGACCCGGGCATTATTTTTATTGATCAAATCAACCGGTTTAACCCGACGCCGCATATCGGCGCGATTGAAAGCACAAACCCCTGTGGCGAACAGCCTTTATTGCCTTATGAGTCTTGCAACTTAGGTTCAATTAATCTTTCAAAATTCGTTAATGAGGGGAAAATTGACTGGGATCGTTTGGCGGCGGTGACCCGCGTGGCGGTGCGATTTTTAGATGATGTCATTGATATGAATCGTTATCCCTTAAAAGAAATTGACAAAATGACCAAAGCCAACCGCAAAATCGGTTTGGGCGTGATGGGCTGGGCGGATTTATTAATCTCCCTAAACATTGCTTATAATTCGCCGCAAGCCATTGATTTAGCCGAGCAAATCATGAAATTTATCAAAACAACCGCGGATCAAGCCTCAATTGAGTTAGCCAAAGAAAAAGGCGTTTTCCCCAATTTTGAAGGCAGTCTTTATGATACTGCCGAAGGCCAAGGAACGAGAAACGCGACGCGCACCACCATTGCCCCAACCGGCACTTTAAGCATCATTGCTTCGTGCTCTTCAGGGATTGAGCCGATTTTTGCCGTGGCTTACACGCGAAAATCGCATATCGGCCGAAAAGGCGACGAATGGGTGGAATTAGTGGAAGTCAATCCTTATTTTAAAAAAATCAGTAAAGAAAAAGGTTTTTACTCCAAAGAATTAATGGAAAAAATCGCTCAAGCCGGATCAATCCAAGGTTTTTCCGAAATCCCCGATGAAGTCAAAAAAGTTTTTGTCACGGCTCATGACATTGCCCCGGAGTGGCATGTCAAAATGCAAGCGGCTTTTCAAAAATACGTTGATAACGCGGTTTCCAAAACTATTAATTTTCCCCATACCGCGACCAAAGAGGAAGTGGCTAAAGCTTATTTGTTGTCTTATGAAACCGGCTGTAAAGGCATTACCATTTATCGCGACGGCAGCCGCGATGTTCAGGTTTTAACCACCGGCAAGTCGCATCAAAAAGAAGAAGCGCCCGCTCAGCCGTTTTATAAAAAAGAACGGCCGATGGCGATGCGGGGCACAACTTATAAAATTAAAATCTCTTACGGCGATTTGTACGTGACGATTAATAACGATGAATTGGGTCGGCCGTTTGAAGTTTTTGCCACCATCGGCAAGGCCGGCGGTTTTTTCTCCGCCAAATCAGAAGCGGTTTGCCGCTTGGTTTCCCTGGCCTTGCGCGCCGGCATTCCGCCTGAAGAAGTAATCAAGCAAATTAAAGGCATTCGCGGTCCTATGCCGTCTTGGAGCGAAGGCGGGATGATTTTGTCTTTGCCGGACGCGATCGCCCAAATTTTAGAGCGCCACTTAAGCCAGCAGCAGCCGGCCTTGAATTTGGAATATCATTCAGAAGATCAAATCTCGAAAAAAACCATTGCCCAAATCCCAAGCGCGCCGGCCGGGGTTGGCGCGGCTGTTCAAACCAACAATAACGGACACAACGGTAATGGTTTAAATATTAAACGCGATATCGCTGATTATGGGACAGCCCCGGAGTGTCCGGAATGCAGCAATATAATGGAAATTTCCGAAGGTTGTTTAAAATGCCGGGTTTGCGGTTTTTCCAAATGCGGTTAAAAGCTAACCATGGCTAACGATTTAGGCAAAATCCATATTTACACCGGTGATGGCAAGGGAAAAACCACCTCAGCTTTTGGTTTGGCTTTGCGGGCGATTGGCGCGGGCTACCGAGTTTACATCATTCAATTTATGAAAGGCCAGAATTACAGCGAATTAAAGATGCTGCGGCGCCTACCTAAATTAAATTTTAAGCGATTTGGCCAAAAAAGTTTTGTTCATTTGCCAGCCGCGAAAAAAGACAAAATTTTGGGGCAAAAAGGCATCGCCTTGGCGAAAAAAGTTTTAAAAAGCCGTGGTTATGATTTAGTGATTTTAGATGAAATTTTTGTCGCCGCTTTTTTTAAATTAATTAAATATTCCGATATTACCAATTTAATCAAAATTAAGCCGAAAAATGTGGAACTGGTTTTGACCGGGCGAAAAGCCACGCCGGAAATTATGAAATTAGCTGATTATGTCACAGAAATGCGCGAGATTAAACACCCGTATCAGCAAGGCGTTAAGGCGAGGCGAGGGATAGAAAACTAATCAACTTATCCCCAGAAAAACCCTTGACACCCTCAATCAGAGATTTAAAATTAAATCACGTTTAAATTAAAAATTAAAAAATTTAATAGTTTTCCGAAGTGAGGTGAGCCTCTCGACTAAACTCGAGATGTAATTCCTCCGCTGTCCCGCAACTGTAATGCCGAAGGCATTACCCCGAGTGAGGCCGTTTAAAGCGGCTGAATCGAAGGGTGAAGGTCTATCGGTTAAGCCAGGTCGAGAAAACTAACTGGCTAAAGAAACTGCCGATTAAGCTCCTCGTGGTCAAGGGAGCGGGCATGGTCCGTCTTAAGCGGACTTTTTTTGACGCTAAATTTATGTCAGCAAAAAAAATAATCTCGTTAATTTGCGGGTTAGTTGTCGTTTTTTCGCCGATTTTTGTTTTCGCCGACACCCAAACCGCGGTCAATTATTTAAAAAGTCAAGCACCAGATGCCTGGATTACTATGGCGCTTGCC
>DATDWV010000115.1:0-3646 GCA_035289505.1 Patescibacteria group bacterium
TAAGTGACAAACCGACTAATGCACAGTCTAAGTGTGGGGTATGGGTCTATTATACCAAAAAATCGCCTGTTCGGCAATTTTTTAGATGGTAGCCCCACGGGGAATCTCCGCCAAAGGCGGATGCGCCTCTGGCGTAGAACCCCGATTGCTATTTATTTTCTTCTCAAATTTTACCGCCACGGGGAATCGAACCCCGATTGCCGGATTGAAAGCCCGGCGTCCTAACCATTAGACGATGGCGGCTCGGCGGTAAAATTTAAAAAGAAATTATTTTAATGGTAGATTGTCCCGCCACCTTAATTAATTTTCTCAATGAAGGCGGGATCCCGCCATCGGCGGGAAAAGCCCGGCGTCCTAACCGTTAGACGATAGGGCCAAAAATTAATTTTTCAATCATTTTTAGTATTGGGTTTTATCTTCCCCTCCTTTTTAAGGAGGGGTTAGGGGTGGTTTTCAAATTCATATCTCTTATAACTTCCTCTAACACCGATTCAATATTCTCATAAATATCAAGATTAGTAAATCGTAAAAATTTTATTCCCAATGATTCAATTTGTCGTTGACGCTCAAAATCATATCTCATCATTTTTTCCTCAAAATGAGTATCGCCGTCAATCTCAATTATTAATTTTAGTCTCGGGCAGTAAAAATCAACAATATATTGGCCAATCCCCTGTTGCCGTCGAAATTTATAGCCCCCTAGCTGCTTATTTTTGAGGTAATACCATAATTTCTTCTCAGCTGGAGTCATCTCATTTCGTAATTTTTGTCTTGTTCTTTTTTCCGATGATTTATTAAAAATTTTTTTCTGGCGCATAAATTTTATCCATTATGCGCTATGTTGATTTTAACCCCTCCTAACCTCCCCTTGAAAAGGGGAGGAAAACTGAGATTAACTTTAAGCTAAAACCGCCCGTGAGGCGGAAATAGCTGATTTAACTTAAATTATAATATCGTAATTTATCGCTTTAGTCAATTTGAGCGGCGTCGGCATAGCTCTCCATATGGATTGAATTAATTTCCACCACTTCAAACCATTCAAATTGGCGATTTTTAAACACCGTTTCGTTCGGGATCAGCCGCTTGGTTGAGCCTTCAATTAAGTAGATATTTTTGTCGCCGATTTTTTTGATTAAGCGAACGTCAGGATAAGCGGCGATATCAAGCTCGTTAATCCGAGCGATATTGCCCCAGAAATTATTTTGATAGCTGATAAACACGGTTGGCGAAGGCATATTAATTTTCAGCCATTTGCGATCCGGCCGCTGGAATAAGTGATAAACCGTTGGTTGGTTCGGCGTGCGGACCAAATTGGCGCTGGCAAAACCATCTAAAGTTTTTTTAGAAACGGTTTTAATTTTTGACCAATTGCATTCATATTTATTGAATGATTCGAGGCTGGTAATGTAATGTTTTTGGCCGGTTTCCAAAATCGCCCAAATATCCGGACTATCTGTTGTTTTATATAAAGCTTTAATTTTGGTGTAACCCAAATCCGGATTGCAGGCATAGCCGCGATAGGGATCAGTTGGTATATCCAAGGTGGAAACACCTAAGACGCGGCCGGTGGTTTGGGTTTGCGTTTGAATACTGGCAGTGGCGCCGCGGTTGAAAGCCAAAACATCTTCAATTTCACAACCTTCAGGCAATGGATGGAATTTTAAATTGGTATCAGGCTTGAAATCAAATTGGGCTCCGCCTTTTTGACGTTCAGCGTAAAAAATTTCAATTTTGTGATAGCCGGCGGTTAAATTAATGTCTTTGGTCGTGTTTTTCGCCGGATGCAAACCGCCTAAATCAGAAGTTAATTGATCATCAATTAAAACCCAGGAATCATCGTCTGAGGCAACGGTGTAGCGGTAAATCCCGTCAGTCGGCACGTCAATAATCGCCCGCCAGTTAACGGCAAAGCCATAAGGATCACCGGGCTTGCCTTCATTAATAGGCAAAAATCTTTGGCCAAAAATTATTGTTTTATCCACTCGGCTCAAGCTGAAATATTCGGCATTGTACCAATCGTTTTCCCGGCCCACTTTGGTGTTGGGAATAATACTGCCTTTGTATTGCTCTACGTCCGGATGATTGCTGGTTAAATTGTAATACAAACCGTAGAAACCAAAATCAGTGGTTAAATTGACATCGCAAGTGCCGGTGCCCAAAACCGAGCCATAAGTCGTGGGTTGACTGACCACGCCAGCCGGGTTAGGTCTGGTTTTAAAACTTAAAGTTTCTGATTTGGCGATTTTGCCGGTGACATCTTTGGCTTCAATTTGGAAATAATAAGTCGTGTCGGCTTTCAAACCGGTTAAAGTAATGCTTTGGAAAAAATCGCGAGGCGGATTGTAATTAACGGTTTTGCCGAAATTAATATTCACGCCGTATTTAATTAAACCTTCGGCGAGTTTATTGGTTCGCCAAGTAATGACCGCGCTTGAGTTAGCGATATTCAAATCATTTTCACCGGCCGGCGTAATATTATAAATAATTAATGAATCGCGATCGCTGATATCCGTCACTTTAGTCCGAAAAGTTAAATCTTCCCAATGGGAAATATTATTGTCTTTGTCTTTAGAGCGAACGCGGAAATGATAATAAGTGCCGTCAACTAAACCAGTTAAGGTAATATCATGAACCCGGACCAAGCGGTTGTCCGATTTGGTTGAACCGTAATTGGCGGTCAAACCATACTCCACTTCTGTGGTGGCCTCTTCGTCAGTTGACCATTGAATGGTCGCGGTTTTTCCCGTGGTATAAGGCACATGAACTTGAGAAATGATTGGCGCGGTATTGTCGCCAAATTTCGCGGTTTTAAAAGTTTGTTCAAAAGACCGAACTTCGGTTGAGTCATCCATGGCCGTAATCCGAAAATAATAAGTGGTTTCTGAATTCAAGCCAAAAATGGTGATGGCTTGCGAAGTCACTCTTTGGTTCGTGGCCAAGCTCCAATCATAATCGCCTGAAGCCAAACCATATTCCAATTTGCCAAAAGCCGGCCGGTTTACTTGCCAGCTGATGGTGGCGCTGTTGTTATTTTTGGCGACAACAACGCTGGAAATAGTCAGAGGCTCAAGGGCCTGTAATTGGTTGACAGGAGCCAAAATACCAATAAATAAACCTAAGATTAAGCTGAAAAAAATAATTTTTTTTGCTAAATTTAGATAATTTTTTTGGAAAATGTAAGTCATAGTTTTATTTACTTTAACGATTTTTTATTATAGCATATCATCTAAATCTTGTCAAGAGTTAACATATTTTATCAAAGTTTTTCAAAAAGCTTTACTTAATTAATTCTTAAGGAACAAGATTGCTTCGCTTCGCTCGCAATGACACTAATACATCCGTCATTGCGAGGAGGAGTAGAGCGACGACGAAGCAATCCCGTAAACAAATATTAAAAAACCCGGCTGGGAAACCAGTCGGGTTGGAGAAAACTAAAGAACAAAACTTGATTGGGTTAAGCGGACATGGTTTTGCGATTCCGCCGCAGAATCGCGCCCCAATACAAAGTGTAAATTAGTTCGGCCGTGGCAAAGGGCGGCATCCGAATGTGCCACTGCCATTTCCAACACAGGTGCCATTTTTGGCTGGCGTATTGGATCCAGAAGGTATTTAACCATTGGCGACGTGGCTGGCGGCGAACATGGTA
>DATDWV010000116.1:0-6498 GCA_035289505.1 Patescibacteria group bacterium
CCATGATGACAAAATATAAAATATTAATCATTAGTTTATTTATCTTTTTGTTTTTTCCAGCTCTTGTTTTGGCCGCGGCTTCAAGCGATTTAAGTCAATACAAGCCGCAGTTGTCAGTCCAAATCGGCGAGAACACGATTGATTTTGACGCGGTTTCCTGCGCGCCAGGCGAGGAATGTGAAATCGGCTGGATTAGCCAGTATGTGGTGGCGGTTTATCGTTATGGCGTGGGTTTAGCCGCAATCTTGGCCGCGATTATGATTATGGTCGGCGGATTTTTATGGCTGACATCCGGCGGCAGTCCGGATCGGGTGGGCAAAGCTAAAGAATTTATCACCGGTTCGCTCACCGGTTTGCTCTTGGCTTTATTTTCCTATTTAATTTTATATACGATTAATCCGCGCTTAGTTGCCTTGGAGCCAATTAGCATTACCCGGCCGCAAGAAATTGTTTTGCAAAGTTATAGTGACGGTAGAAGGGATAGCGGAGGAAGATTAATTACTGATCCTTCTGCTTATTATGTTCCGCCCGGGGAATTTGATGCGCGCACCGCTCAATATATTAGGAATAACGAGGGGCTAAGGTTAGATCCTTATCGTGATCTAGTCGCCACAGATCGCTGGGTAGTTGGCTATGGGCACTTGGTTACGGGTCAGGAAAATTTGAATCCGCCGTTAGTTGATGCCAATGGTAATGTTCGGTCAATTACTCAAGCCGAGGCAGAGCAATTATTAAGCCAAGATTTATCTAGTCATGAAGCGGTCGCAAGACGGTGGATAGGCGAGGATGCCTGGGAAACATTAAGCGAAGACCGAAGACTAGCATTAACAGATATGGCTTATCAAATGGGGGGCGTAACCTTAGGTGAATTTACAGGTACAAGAACTGCTATTAGAGAAGCCTTAGGGGTTCAGAGCTGCGGGGGATCTTGTGATACCTGGCAAGATGTCTACGATCACATGATGGATAGCACTTGGGCACGTCAAACACCAAACCGAGCCGGACACAATGCTGTAATCATGCTGTATGGATCAATGGAATCTTTATTAAGCAGAAGATAAATCAACATTTGACATAATCGCGAAACAGGCGTAAACTATATATTTAGTTTAAGCCTTTTTTGTTTTTAATTTTAGTAGTGTCATTGCGAGCGACCGCAGGGAGCGAAGCAATCTCGAGATTGCGGAGCCTGTCCCGAGCGTAAGCGAGGGATCTCTCCTCGCAATGACAATCAATCAATTTCCAATCTTTTTGTCGTTTCGACCGATCCGCCGACTGGCGGACTAGAAATTTTTGATTTATGTCCATCAAATACATTAAAATCCGCGGGGCCAGAGTCCACAATCTCAAAAATATCAATGTTGATATTCCCCGCGATCAATTAGTGGTTTTAACCGGCATTTCCGGCTCCGGCAAATCGTCTTTGGCGTTTGACACGATTTACGCCGAAGGCCAGCGCCGCTACGTGGAATCATTGTCCACTTACGCCCGGCAGTTTTTGGGCTTAATGGATAAGCCGGATGTGGACGCGATTGAAGGATTGTCACCCGCGATTTCCATTGATCAGCGCACGGCTTCAGCTAACCCGCGCTCCACCGTGGGCACGATAACGGAGATTTATGATTATCTCCGTTTGCTTTTTTCCCGCGTCGGCGTGGTCCATTGTCCGAATTGCGGCCAGAAATTAAACAAGCAGAATTTAAGCGGCATAATTAATGAAATTTTGGCAAACGTCAAAGAAAAACAAAACATTTTGATTTTAGCACCGCAAAACGGCCAAAAAAATTTACTTGATTTTAAAAAAACCGGTTTGAAACAGTTTCGCTTAAACGCCAAAATGTATGACTTGGCTGATTCCAATTTTGATTTCAATAATTTTAAATTAAATCCCAAAGATAAATTTGACGTCGTGGTCGGCAGTCTGAATTATTCGGAAAAAAATAAGGAATTTTTCAAAGCTGAGCTTTTGCGGCTAGTTGAATTGGCTCGTGATTTGGGCAACGGTCAGCTCATTGTCGTTTTTCACCCTTCGGTAAGTTCAGGACAAGACAAAGGTGAAAGAGAAAAATTTTTCTCCCAACATTATATCTGCCAAAAATGCGAAATCATCTTGCCGGATTTGGAGCCGCGTAATTTTTCTTTTAATTCGCCGGCCGGCGCCTGCCCCAGATGTTTGGGTTTGGGCACGTGCTTGGAAGTTGATTCGGACTTGGTCATTCCCAATAAAAAATTGACTTTGGCTCAAGGCGCGATTAAGCCTTGGGCGCGGAATTTTTCCAATCAAAACACCTATTGGCAATTATTGGAAGCCGTGGCTGTAAAAAATAATTTTTCTTTAAACATGCCGGTGGCGGATCTTTTGCCGAAAGCAATGGAAATTATTTTTAAAGGCAGCGGCGAAACAATGTATGAAGTTGGCGGCAAGAAAATGGTTTTTCCCGGAGTGCTTGCCATTTTAAGCGCCAAACATCAGGAAACCATCTCTGATTATTTAAAATCAGAAATTGAGCAGTATATGCGGGCTTTCGTCTGTCCGGTTTGCGCCGGCCGCCGGCTTAAAGCGACTTTTTTAGCGGTCAAGCTCGGCGGCTTAAATATTTCGGAAGTCACGCGGCAAACCATTGAACAAAACCTGAATTTTTTTGAAAAATTATTAAAAGATAAAACAGACGACATCGGCTTAAGTGCCCGCGACCATAAAATCGCGGATCAGGCAATTAAAGAAGTTATCAACCACTTAAAATTTTTAGTTGACGTTGGTTTGAGTTATTTGACCTTGAATCGGCCGGCGATGACTTTATCCGGCGGTGAAGCCCAGCGAATCAGATTAGCGACGCAATTGGGCCTATCTTTAACTGGCGTGGTTTATATTTTAGATGAGCCGTCAATTGGTTTGCATCAAAAAGACAATCAAAAATTAATCGACACCCTAAAACATTTGCGCGATTTGGGCAACACAGTTATTGTCGTTGAGCATGACGAAATGACGATGAACGAGGCGGATCAGATTATTGATATTGGCCCGGGCGCTGGCCAAGCCGGCGGTAAAATTGTGGCCATTGGCACGCCCGCGGAAATCAAGAAAAATAAAAATTCGCTGACTGGCCGGTATTTGTCCAATAGTTTAAAAATTCCGGCGCCGAAAAATTATCGCCAAGGCAGCGGCAAATATCTGGAAATTCTTGGCGCCAGCGAATTTAATCTAAAAAATATTGACGTGAAAATTCCGCTGGGCAAATTCATTTGTTTGACCGGGGTTTCCGGCTCGGGCAAATCAACTTTGATGCTGGAAGTTTTAGTCAAAGCGCTTTTGCGCAAATTTTATCGGGCCAAAGATTTGCCGGGAAAACACAAAGAAATCCGCGGTATGGATCAGATAGATAAAGTCATTGCCATTGACCAATCGCCGATTGGCCGCACCCCGCGGAGCAACCCCGCGACTTATACCGGCGTTTTTACTTATATCCGAGACATTTTCACTCAAACCCAAGAAGCGAAATTGCGCGGCTATAAAGCGGGCAAATTCAGCTTTAACGCCAAGGCCGGGCGGTGCGAAACTTGCGCCGGGGAAGGCATGGTGCGAATTGAAATGCAATTTTTGCCGGATGTTTATGTCCAGTGCGAGGAATGCCACGGCAAGCGCTATCAAGCCGAAGTTTTGGAAGTTCATTTTCAGGGTAAAAACATCGCTGACATTTTGGATTTTTCCGTTGAAGAAGCGATTGACTTTTTCCGTAAAGATCCGATCATTTACGCCAAATTAAAAACTCTATTTGATGTCGGCCTGGGTTACATTAAATTAGGCCAGCCGGCGACCACCCTTTCCGGCGGCGAGGCCCAGCGGGTGAAATTGGCCACCGAACTTTCCCGGCGCTCCACCGGCAAAACCCTTTATATTTTGGATGAGCCAACCACCGGCCTTCATTTTGAAGACATTAAACAGCTCCTCGGGGTTTTAAATAAATTAGTGGACAAGGGCAACACGGTTTTAATTATTGAACATAATTTGGACGTGATTAAGTGCGCGGACTGGGTGATTGATTTGGGCCCGGAAGGCGGGGAAAAAGGCGGTCATTTGGTCGCGGCGGGTACGCCCAAAGAAATTGTGAAAGCCGCCAAATCTTATACGGGACGATATTTGAAGGATGTGTTAAAATGAGATTATCAGCTGTCAGCTTTTAGCTTATAGTATTTTTCTAAAAGCTAACAGCTACAAGCTACAAGCTATGAGATACAACCATCGCACAATTGAACGCAAGTGGCAAAAATATTGGACAGAAAAAAAATTATTTGAAGCGCAAGACGAAAGCGCGAAACCGAAATATTATTGTTTGATTGAATTTCCTTATCCGTCTGGCGAAGGCCTGCATGTCGGCCATCCGCGCAGCTATACCGCTTTGGATATTTTAGCGCGCAAGCGGCGGATGCAAGGCTATAA
The DNA here is from genome assembly GCA_035289505.1 of Patescibacteria group bacterium. Taxonomy (GTDB): domain Bacteria; phylum Patescibacteriota; class Patescibacteriia; order Buchananbacterales; family UBA6539; genus HO2-39-17. Next base: position 4,439 of record DATDWV010000116.1, read on the forward strand.
TGTTTTATATCCGTTTGGCTTTGACGCTTTTGGCCTGCCTTCAGAAAATTACGCGATTAAAACCGGCATTCATCCACTCATTACCACCAAAAAAAACATTAAAATTTTTACCAAGCAGTTAAAAGCGCTTGGTTTATCTTTTGATTGGGCCCGGCAAGTCGTCACCACTGATCCGAATTATTATCAATGGACGCAGTGGATTTTTTTGAAAATGTTTAAGGCTGGCCTGGCTTACAAAAAGAAAATGGCGATTAATTGGTGCCCAAGTTGTAAAATCGGTTTAGCCAATGAAGAAGTGGTTAGTGGCAAATGCGAACGTTGCGGCACCGAAGTAATCAAAAAAGAAAAAGAGCAATGGCTTTTAAAAATTACCAATTATGCCGACCGGCTCATTAAAGATTTAGACTCGGTTGATTATTTGGAACGAATCAAAACCTCTCAAATAAATTGGATCGGCCGGTCAGAAGGCGCAGAAGTAGATTTTCCTGTTGTCATTGCGAGCCCCGCGGCCGCGGGGCGAAGCAATCCAGAGATTGCTTCGTCGGTCACCTCTGGTGACCTCCTCGCAATGACGCTTAAGGTTTTTACCACTCGCCCCGATACTTTATTTGGTGCGACTTTTATGGTCGTGGCGCCAGAACATTCGCTAATCGTCAATAGCAAATCTCTAATTGTAAATTGGCCGGAAGTGGAAAACTATCTGAAACAAGCAAGCAAGAAATCGGAACTGGAGCGGAGTGATTTGCAAAAAGAAAAAACCGGCGTGGAGCTAAAAGGTCTTAAAGCGATTAATCCGGTTAACGGCCAAGAAATTCCGATTTTTGTCGCGGATTATGTTTCCGCCAATTATGGCACCGGCGCGATTATGGCCGTGCCCGGCCATGACCAGCGCGACTGGGATTTTGCCAAAAAATATAATCTGCCGATTATTGAAGTCATCAGCGGCGGAGACATCGCTAAAGCCGCTTATGAAGAAATTGAAAAAGGCGTTTTAGTCAATTCCGGCGAATTCAATGGTTTAGCCGTTAAAGAAGCAATCGGAAAAATTACTGATTGGCTGGAGCAGAAAAAATTGGGCAAAAAAGCAATAAATTATAAATTGCGCGATTGGGTATTTTCCCGTCAGCGATATTGGGGCGAGCCCATTCCACTAATTTTTTGCGAAAATTGCAAAAAAAATTCGGAAAATAAATTAAGTAAAGGTGAGTTGCTCAATCCCGGCTGGATCGCGGTTTCGGAAAGTGAATTGCCGATTAAGTTACCGCGAGTGAAAAAATACGAACCGACTGACACGGGTGAATCGCCGTTAGCGACCATGACTAATTGGGTGAAAACCAAATGTCCGAAATGCGGGGGCAAAGCAATCCGCGAAACTGACACCATGCCGAACTGGGCTGGCTCAAATTGGTATTTTATCCGTTATTTAGATCCGCAAAATAAAAATGAAATGGCGGCTTTAGAAAAAATGGCATATTGGCTGCCGGTTGACTGGTATAACGGCGGCATGGAGCACACGACTTTACATCTGCTTTATTCGCGCTTTGTCTATAAATTTTTATATGACATTGGCGCGGTGCCAAAAAATTGTGGCCCTGAACCGTATAAGAAACGAACATCACATGGTTTGATTTTAGGCGAGGGCGGCGAAAAAATGTCAAAGTCAAAAGGCAACGTGGTTAATCCGGACGAGATTGTCAAAATATATGGCGCTGACGCTTTTCGGGCTTATGAAATGTTTATGGGGCCGTTTGATCAGGCCATTCCTTGGGATACTCACGGCCTAATTGGCGTGCGCCGATTTTTAGAACGAGTTTATAGCGTTGTTAGCAAGATTGTGAAAGACATGAAAAAGTCAAAAGTCCCCGCCCCAGGCGGGTCCGCCTTTGGCGGAAAAAATAAAAAATCAAAATTAATTCACAAGACGATTAAAAAAGTTTCCCAAGACATTGAAACTCAAGCTTACAATACGGCAGTGTCGGCTTTGATGATTCAATTTAACGGTGTGGACAATAAGCCGGATTGGCGGCCGAAATTGGAAGAAATGAAAAAAAATTATAATT
>DATDWV010000117.1:0-4981 GCA_035289505.1 Patescibacteria group bacterium
ACGTTTAATTTTAAAAAAACAACCTTTGGCGATCACGCCGTAATTTAAAAGATTATGTTAATTTCTTCTGGCGACTTAATTAATTTGCCGGTTTACACTCAAGTTGGCGCCCATCTTGGCCGGATTATTTCTTTTGATTTAAATGTTGATAGCCAAACCATTGAAAACTATTATGTCAAAACCGGCCTAATTAAAGGGCTTTGGCATCAGCAGCTGATTATTAATCGCCGGCAAGTAATTTCTATTAGCAAAGAAAAAATGATCGTGGAAGATAACGCGGCTAAAGAGCCGGCAACGGAACTGGAGCAAATTAAGTTGGTTAATCCGGCGACTAAGTAAAAAATTTCTCATTAATATTTTTTAAAAGCCCCGCGATCGCGGGGCTTTTGGCATGGTCAGAATAATCAATTTAAAAACTGCGATTTTTACCGACAATAATTTTTAATTTTTTCGGGGCAATTTCAATTTCCACCGGCGTTTTCATCACTTTTTGGCCGTCAGTCACAACCGCGATTGAGCCCCGGCTTTTAATGGCGATTTTGCGAAAAGGAATAATGCTTTTTTGTGGCTTAGATATTTTTAAAAAATGTTTAAAGCCGCTGACAAGCGGCCGAATTAAAATTTCCATTAAGCCGTCACGAGGATTGAAATAACCTTCTGAATTTTCCGCTTGGGCGAAAATGGGCCGGAAGTTGCAAATATTGATTTGGTCGCGCGTTTGCGGGATAATTCGAAATTGGTTTTCGCAGTCAATGGTTAACTGGCCCGAATCCACGCTGATATCCGATAAAAAATAGGTATTATTGATTTTGCCCAAATCAAGCCGCTCAATAATTCGCGCGGCCAAAATATCGCAAGCGGTTTCCGAGCTATTAATGCCCAAAAGCTGGGCAATTTTATTTTCTGTCCCCACCGGAATAACGCCGATAATCACTTCATATTTGACCGCCAAATTTATAATTTGGCTTAGGGTTTTGTCGTTACCGACCACGACAATTGTTTTCGCTCCCCCTCTGACCTCGTCGGCCAAGAGCTCGTTTAAATTGCGCAAAGGCGAGAGGCGAAAAATTTTTCCGCCAATGCCTAAATCAGTCAGCCGAGTTTCAATTTTAGCCAAAAGCCGGCTGTATTTTTTATTATTTAAAAATGAATCGTAGAGATATAAATACATAAAAATGTCAATCCGCCAGCTGGCGGACAAAAGGCAAAAGTTTTAACCCCTTTTATAATTTTGTCGCCTGATCTTCATTTTTCAGTTGGATTTTTTCTTTATTTTTTTGCCGCTCGTTTTTGGCCGGCTCTTCAATCTTTTCGTATTTGGCCGGTTTTTCTTCGCCCGCCAAGCATTTGCCGTTTAAAATCGCGCCAGCGGTCACGGATAAAATTTTTGTTTTAACGTCGCCAAAAATTTTAGCCGTCGCTGTTAATTCTAAATTTTCTTTGATTTTGACGTTGCCTTGGACCTCGCCGGCGATTAAGGCGTTGGCCGCGCTGATATTAGCAAAAATTTTTGCGCCTTCGCCGACGCGTAAATTTTTTTCCGTTTTAAGGCTGCCGGAAACCACCCCCTCCACCACCACGTCGCCATTCGCGACAAAATTGCCCTCCACCTGAACCGATGGACCAATAATCGTTTCAACTTCTTCGCCCCCCGTTTCTTTTTTAAACATAAGTTTTAAGTTAATTTTTTAAACTGCTGGACGCTTGTATTTTAAATTTTTTTAGCCATAATGTCAAACCAATGGGCCATCTTGCCTTTTTTGGTTAACCGTGCTATCTTTAGTTTATTAAATTTAATTTTGGAAAAATTTTTTTATGCCCAGGGTCCAAGCGGCGCTTAAAGCGTTAAGACAAACTAAAAAAAGAACTGCCCAAAATAAACAGGTCAAAAGCCAATTGACGGCTCTGATTAGAAAAGTGAGAAAATCAATCGCGGCCAAAGATCAGACCTTGGCCCAAAAGTGGCTTAAAGAAACCATAAAAAGGTTGGATCAAGCGGCGCAAAAAAAAGTGATTAAAAAAAATACCGCGGCGCGGAAAAAATCTCGTTTAGCCAGGCGGGTTAACGCCCTGTTGGCTGGTAAGGGTTAATTGCCACCCCTCCCTAATGCGGGATTAGCTTTTGGCAATCAGCAAGTCAAATAAAACTTCTGAGTCAATTTGACTTGTTTTTAATTTATAATCAGTTTCTAACAATTGCCGATAGGTTTTTTTAAGGTCAGGCAGAGAATAAAATTTTGCCTGCTCTTGGCTTTTTTTAATAACAAAGGGATGAAGCCCCAAGCGGGAAGTTAGGCGCTCGGTTTGGTAGCCAAAGCCGAAATTTTCGCTGAACTCTTTGACTAATAGCAAATTTTTGAATTGCCAAACGATTTTCGCCAAAAGTTCAATCGGCGAAACTCCGCTTTTTAATTGATCAGAAATTAATTTGAGGGCCAGGGGTTTATTTTTTTGGCCCAAAGCGTCGGTTAATTTAAAAACGTTTTCTTCTAATTTAATTTGGACTAAATCCGAAACATCATTTTGAGTGATAATTTTGCCCCTGAGTTTGGCGATAAGTTTATCCAGCTCGGCGCTTAATCGCCACAAATCGTTTCCCACCAAATCGCTCAAGAGTTTAATCGCCGCGGGCTCAATTTTGCCCCTGCGATTTTTTATTTCCTGATTTAACCAGCGCTGCACACCGGCGGCGTCAAGCAAATTAAACTCTTGGATAAATTCGGTTTTTTTTAAAAAAGAAAAAAGGTCAGCGTCGTCCTTCTTTTTTTTCCCCTTTTTGGCGCTAATCTCGCTTTCCCAGAAAACCAAAACCGTGTCTTGGGGCACGCCTTTTTTTAAAATCGCTAAAATTTCTTTTTGCGTTTTCGCGTCGCGGCTTTCTGAAAGCAGGCCCTCGGCGACCACTAATCGCTTTTTCGCCAAAAAGGGGGCGGAAAAAACCGCGTTTTCAAAATTAGCCGGCGTTAAATTTTTGCCGGTCAAAACTTCAAGATTCAAGCCGCCTTGATCAATTTCGCGGATAAATTTGGCCTTGATCTCGTTTAATTTTTGGCGGGAGCGATAAGTGTCCGGGCCGAAGAGGAAGAAAATCATAAATTTAGTTAAGCACATTAATCAAGCGATCAAGTTAATCTTTAATCATTAGTATTTTAGCAGATTTTTTGATAAATTATAAGTCCGGCTTAATCTTTAAAATTACCTTGAATTATTGTAAAATTATATTATTATGACTGATACCATTAAATTGTATTTAGATGAGCAGGAAATTTTAAAAAAGTATCAAGCCGAAGACCCGGCTTTAGTGACTAGCCAACGACTTTATGATTATGACGAAATTTTAAAGCATATTGGCATTGACATTGATTTTGGTTATTTGCCTCAGGGTTATTTGAATTTATATCCCCAAGACTTTGTCGTGGAAGAGCTGGGCGAGGAAAATAATCTCAGCACGATTGAACCAGGTGGTTTTAAAATTCCTGAAGAAAAACAAAGCGGCCAAGCCACGCTTTACGCCGAATTAGTTAAAGTCGGCCTTTCTACCCTGGAAGCCGTGGGTAATTTAACCAAAGCTTTGGGCGCGCCGGCGGGATCAGTGGGCTATGGCGGGATTAAAGATAAGGTCGCGGTGACCAGTCAAAAAGTTTCTTTACGAAACATTGATTTTAAAAAATTAGACGAGCTTCATGTGCCCGGTTTATTTTTGAAAAACTTTTTTTGGGGCAAGGGCGTAATGGAAAAAGGCCGGATTTCCGGCAATCAATTCACGATTTTAGTCAGAACCGCCACGACTTTAGGCGATGGCTGGCTTAAAGGATCTTTGGCTAAAGTTGAAGACGGATTTTATAATTTTTATTACCTTCAGCGATTCGGTTCGCCTCGGCTTTTAAGCCATCAGCTAGGCGAATTGATTTTACAGAAAAATTACGAAGGAACGATTGAAACTTTTTTGACGCAAATCGGGGTTCAAAACGTACCTTTAATCACTCAAATTCGCCAGCAGGTGAAAGAGAGCTTTGGCGATTGGGTAAAACTTGAAGCGCTGTTTAATGCGCTGCCCTATACTTTTCGGCTGGAATTAGAAATCGTTAAATATTTGAAGCCTAATCCCCAGGATTTTTTAGGGGCTTTAAAAAATATCAAAGATCAGACAACTCTTTGGGTTTACGCTTATGCCAGTTATCTTTTCAATCTGACTTTGTCAAAATTAATTAATGAGGGCCGGGGTTTGCCCAAAACTTTGCCATTATTGCTTAATCCTGAAGCCGCGGCGATTGAAAATTATAAATTGTATTTAAATCAGGCTAAGATTAATGATTTAAAATCAGCCTTAAGCCCATTCCCCGGATTATTCTTAAATAAAAAAAACACGGCGTTAACGAAAATGCCGGTGAAAATCATCCAAGCTAAAATTATTAATAATGGCGTGATGATCGCTTTTCAATTGCCCACCGGAGCGTATGCCACGACTTTTTTGGCTCATCTTTTTTCTCTGTACCGCGGCCTGCCCTTGCCCGAGTGGTTAGCCAATAGAGAAAAATATGACACGAAAAAGATTTTAAATCTCGGCTCAATCGCCGAAACCGAAAAAATTTTAGGCGATTATATTTTTACGCCATTAGATCCTAAGACCTCGTTAGAAGTTTAAATTTTAATTTTAAAAAAGAGAAGCCGACTGAACCAGATACTGGCAGTCGGCCTCTTAGTACTTGTGAATACCTACTCGGTTTCTTCGGAGACCGATTCGGTAACTTCAATCGGGCGGAGCTGCCCATTGCGGACAACCAACGCGTTGCGCGGGGCAAAATAGCACCGGTTTTTGTCGTCCCAGCGCCGGCCCATCAGATTGACCGTGGCGCAACCGTCCGGGTTGTTGTAGACGTGGCAGAACTGCCACGTCGTCTTGGCCAATTCACGGAGGGCATCGAGGGTTTTTCGGGGTAGATCCGGAACTTCGTTCACGTGAGCCACGCGGCTAAACGTC
>DATDWV010000118.1:0-10380 GCA_035289505.1 Patescibacteria group bacterium
GCCAGGTTTCCAATCCGGACGCGATGAATTTAAGAATCGGCAAAGCCGGGCGAACACGTCATTTGGGTATTCGGCCATCAGTTAGAGGCAAGGCGATGAATCCGGTTGATCATCCGCACGGCGGCGGTGAGGGCGTCAATCCCATTGGCTTAAAAGCGCCAAAAACGATTTGGGGTAAGCCGGCTTTAGGCGTGCACACCAGGCGTTCTAAAAAATATTCGGATAAATTTATTATCAATCGCCGAAAGAAATAATTAATTAGGGATTAGCTCGTAGCTTATTAGGAGAACATGAAAATCCTAAAAAGCTAAAAAGCTAAAAAGCTAAAATATGTCAAGAAGTTTAAAAAAAGGCCCATACGTAAATTTAAAGCTTTTGAAAAAATTGCAAAACCATAAGCCTGGGGATAAAACCTTAATTAAAACTTGGGATCGGGCTTGCATGATTACCCCGGAAATGGTTGGTTATACGATCGGTGTTCATAATGGTCGGATCCATATTCCGGTTTCCATCGTGGAAGATATGGTCGGTCATCGTTTAGGCGAATTTTCCCAGACCAGAAAGTTTGTCACCCACGGCGGCCGGATGGCGAGAGAAGAAGCCAAAGTCGAAGCGGATAAAGCCGCGGTTGAACGGGAAAAAGCTCAAGAATCAGCGACCAAAAAATGAAGCTCGCCTCTGGCGAGCGAAACCCCGCACCAAGCCAAATTTAAAATTAACGATATTTAAATTAAAGAAAGGCGCAGCCGATTCCGCGCCATTAGCCCAATAGATTTTGATTAGACACTTTGCGGGCTTTGGTGCAGAGGTAGAACCATTATCAATATGGAAAAAAAGTCGGAAAAAAATCAAACCAGCAAAAATCAGAAAGACATTGTAACGTCTAAGCCGAAAACTGACTTGAAAAAAGTGGGGGATCAAAAAGCAGTTTCAGTCGTGACGGCTCAGTTGAATTTTTTGCATGAATCGCCAAAAAAAATACGTTTGGTGACCAATGCCGTTGCTGGCTTCGATGTGGAGAAAGCGATTAATCATTTAACTTTTGTTAATCAAGCGGCAGTTCGGCCATTTCTTAAATTGATTAAGTCAGCGGTTGCCAATGCCGAACATAATTTTGGTTTAAGTATTAAAGATTTATTCATTAAAAAAATTAATGTTAACGATGGCCCGGTTTTGAAACGTTGGATGCCAAAAGCTCATGGTCGGGCGACCATGATTCGCAAGCCAAGCAGCCATCTGTCTTTAATTTTGGGCGTGAAACCGGGCGCGAAAATCAAAAAACCTCTGAAAAAAGAAGAAACGGTTCAATCAGATAAAGCCCAGGAAAAACCAAAAGATGTTTCCGAGCAAAAAGGAATTGAAGCCAAAAAAGAATCATTCAAAGGTTTTAGCAAAGGTCAAGGCGATAAAATAAAATCAGACCGGGGGTTTTTAAAGAAATTTTTTCAGCGGAAAACCGGCTGATTTAGGCAATAACTGTTAGCTTATAGCTTTTAGACGATTTTCTTCTATAAGCTAAAAGCTATAAGCTAAAAGCTATAAGCTAACTTATGGGTCAAAAAGTCCATCCAAAAATATTTCGCATCGGTCCGTTGTACGGCTGGGATTCTAAATGGTTTTCCCGGCGCGATTTCGCTAAGTTTTTAAAACAAGACATTCAAATCAAGAAATTTTTAAAAAAAGAAATGAAAGACGCGTCGGTGGCGCAAGTGGAAATTGAGCGATCGCCGACCACGATTAATATCATAATTCATTCGGCTAAGCCCGGGGTGATTATTGGCCGCGGCGGACAAGGCATTGAAGAATTCAAAAAGAAAATCAAAAAGCAATTTTTAGACGCCAAAACCAGTTTGAATGTTAATATCAAAGAATTGTCTAATCCCAACTTATCCGCTGAATTGGTTTTACAATCAATAATTGCTGATTTGGAAAAACGGGTGCCATATCGTCGCGTGATTAAACAAGCGATCGGCAAAGTGGAAAAAACCGAAGCCAAGGGAGTTAAAGTTACAATTTCCGGCAGATTAAACGGCGCGGAAATCGCCCGCGAAGAGACTTTAAGTTCCGGCAGATTGCCGCTTCATACCTTGCGGGCGGACATTGATTACTCTCGCGGCGCCGCCAAAACAACTTACGGCGCGGTTGGCGTTAAAGTCTGGATTTACAAAGGCGAAATTTTTAAAAATAAAAAAGAAGCCGAATCTAAGACAAAGGAAAAGTAATTATGATGTCACCTAGAAAAGTAAAACATCGTAAATGGCATACCGGGGTTTTACGCGGCAAAGCTTCAGCCAAAACGAGTCTTAATTTTGGCCGGTTTGGCTTAAAAGCGCAAGGTCTTTGCTGGTTAACCGCCAGGCAAATTGAAGCCGCGCGCCGGGCGATGACGCGCTTTATTCAGCGCGGCGGTAAAATTTGGATTCGCGTTTTTCCCGATAAACCGATCACTCAAAAAGGGGAGCAGTCAACTATGGGTTCGGGCAAAGGTTCGGTTGACCATTACGTCGCGATTATTAAACCCGGCATGGTTTTATTTGAAATGGACGGTGTCAGTGAAGAAAAAGCCAGGGAAGCGATGCGCTTGGCCGCCAATAAATTGCCGGTTAAAACCGTTTTTATCATCAAATAGCGATTATGAAATTTAAAGAATTAAAAAATAAGAATTTAAACGAATTACAAAAGATTTTAGACGAATTTCGCAATAAAGTTCGGGAATTAAGGTTTAAATCAGCCGCCGATCAATTAAAAAATGTCCGAGAAATTCGAGCGGCAAAAAAAGTGATTGCCAGAAGTTTATTTTTAATTCAGCAGAAAAAACAAGATTCAAGCAAATTAAATCAAGCGTCTAATCAATAATTTATATGGATTCCGCCAAAGTGATTAAAAGAAAATTCAGCGGCATTGTGGTTTCGGATAAGAACGATAAAACCATTGTGGTTGAAATTGAAAAAACCAGGATGCATCCTAAGTATTTGAAACGCTATGTTTTAAGCAAAAAATATAAAGTTCACGATCCGCAAAATAAATTTAAAACCGGAGATAAAGTGGAATTTATTGAATGCCGACCGATTAGCAAAGATAAAAAATGGCGGGTTATATATTAATTTATGATTCAACCAAGAAGCATGCTGGTCGTGGCCGATAACACGGGGGCAAAAAAAATTCAATGTATCAAAGTTTTGGGCGGGCATAAAAAGCGTTATGCTCGGCTGGGTGATATGATTACCGTCTCCGTTAAAGAAGCCGTGCCCCACAGCGCCGTTAAAAAGGGTGAAGTTTTGCACGCCGTGATTGTCCGCACGAGAAAAGAAACCAGGCGGCCTGATGGGTCTTATGTCCGTTTCGACGACAACGCGGCGGTGATTATTGAATTAAAAGATAAAGAACCAAAGGGTACGCGTATTTTTGGCCCAGTCGCTAGAGAATTAAGAAATAACGGTTTTACCAAAATTATTTCTTTGGCCCCGGAAGTTTTATAAAATTTATGAATATTAAGAAAGGCGATAAAGTAAAAATTTTAGCCGGCAAAGACCAAGGAAAAATTGGTAAAATTTTGCAGGTTTTTCCAAAACGCCAAAGAGTTTCGGTGGAAGGGATTAATTTGCTTTATAAAAATTTGCGACCGCGCAAGCAAGGCGAAAAAGGCCAGCGAATTCAATTTCCCGCGCCGCTGACAATTAGTAACGTCGCTTTAGTTTGCCCGAAGTGCGGCAAATTAACCAGAGTGGGATATAAAATTTTAGAAAATAAAAATAAGGTCAGAATTTGTAAAAAATGTAAAGAAATAATTACTTAGCTTAAAGCTTATAGCCGCTAGCTTTTAGAAGCTAATCTATAACTATCAGCTATGAGCTAACAGCTAAAAGCTCAAATATGAATCGTTTACAGGAAAAATATAAAAAAGAATTAACCCCGATTTTACGGAAAAAGTTTGACTATGGCAATGATTTAGCGGTTCCTAAAGTAGTTAAAGTTGTAATTAACGTCGGTACTGGCCCTGGTTTAAAAGACGCCAAATTTAATGAAGTTGTGGCCGCGACCTTAGAGCGCATTTCCGGCCAAAAACCGGTTCGGGTGGCAGCCAAAAAATCAATTTCTAATTTTAAAATTCGGGCCGGTTTAATCGTGGGTATGATGGTGACTTTGCGCGGCAAAAGAATGTATGATTTTGTTGAAAAATTAATTAATATCACCTTGCCTCGGATTCGCGATTTTCGGGGCTTGGAGACCAAAATGGTTGACCCAAACGGTAATTTAAACATCGGTTTTCGTGAACATATCGCTTTTCCGGAAATCAGATCAGATGAAGTGGAAAAAATCCATGGTTTGCAGGTTTCGGTGGTCACCGACGCGAAATCTCATGATATTGGTTTGGAATTATTTAAACTGCTGGGTTTTCCTTTTCGTCAATAATTTTTTAATCAATATGTCAACGCAAGCTAAAATTTCAAAATCACAGCGAAAACCAAAGTATTCAAGCCGTTTAGTGCGGCGGTGTTGGCGTTGCGGCCGGGCTCGCGGCTTTATGCGTGATTTTGAATTATGCCGAATTTGTTTTCGGGAATTGGCGGACAACGGCCAGATTCCCGGCATTCGCAAATCCAGCTGGTAAGTTTTAACAATTAACTTCCATAATTTTGACTTTTGATTTTTAACTTTTGAATTTTATTTATATGACCGATCCAATTGCTGACATGCTTACTCGTATCCGTAACGCCCTGGCGGTAAGAAAGCCAGAGGTAGTTTTGCCATTTTCTAAAATGAAATTTACTTTAGCGAAAATTTTAGTGGAAACGGGCTATATTGGAAAAGCGGAAGTTTTAGAAAAGGCGGCAAGTGAAAAAAGTTTTAATGAAATTAAAGTAACTTTAAAATACTTGGGCAGTGAGCCGGCAATTCGCAATTTGAAAAGAATCAGCCGGCCCGGCAGGCGAGTTTACGCTAAAACCGATAAATTGCCAACGGTTTTAAATAAGCTGGGCATTGCCATTATTTCCACCCCCCGGGGAATTATGACTAACAAAGAAGCAAGAAAGAAACACTTAGGCGGCGAAGTTATTTGTGAAATTTATTAATTATTCAGCTTTTAGATTGAGCTTTAGAAAATTTACTGCAAGCTGCAAGCTGCAAGCTAAAATATGAGTCGTATCGGCAAACAACCAATTAATATTCCAACTGGCGTTGAAGTTAAATTTGACGGCAGTCAGATTGTCGTTAAAGGGCCTAAGGGTGAATTAAAAAGAGAAATTCATCCGTTAGTGGTCGTGGAACAAAAAGACAATGAATTGGTGGTTAAGGTTAAAGATCCGGAAAATAAGAAACAACGATCGCTTTGGGGATTGTTCCGGCGCTTGATTGCCAATATGATTTTTGGCGTGATTGAAGGTTTTTCCAAAAAGTTGGAGATTAACGGGATTGGCTACAAAGCTCAAGTTAGCGGCGAAAATTTAGTTTTACAGCTTGGTTATTCCCATCCGATTAATTTTTTAATTCCCAAAGGCATTGAAATTAAAACGGAAAAAAACGTGATTAACATTTTTGGCAGCGATAAAGAATTAGTCGGTAACGTCGCCGCGGAAATCCGGGCTTTAAGAAAACCCGAACCTTATAAAGGCAAAGGCATTAAATACGCCGATGAAACAATTCGTCGAAAAGCGGGCAAGGCGGCGGCTAAGACCACTTAATAATTTTTTTAAGCTATGGCAAATTTGAATAAATTAAAAAAAGAAAAAAAAGAGCGGCGCCGGATGCGGGTTCGCGCCAAAATCATGGGCACTGCCTTAAGGCCAAGGTTAAGCGTTTTTCGCAGCTTAAAACACCTCTACGTCCAGTTGATTGACGACACCAAGGGATTGACTTTGGTTTCGGCGACTGATTCGGAATTAAAGGAAGCGACTAAGAAAAAAAGCGAATTGGCCTTAAAAGTCGGCGAATTAATCGCGCAAAAGGCAAAAAAAATCGGGGTTAGTCAAGCGGTTTTTGATAAAAGCGGCAATAAATATCACGGCCGAGTTAAAGCCGTGGCTGAAGGCGCGAGAGCCGGGGGTTTAAAATTTTAAAAAATTATGGCAAGAATGAAAAAAGACAATCACAGGGGCCCTAGAGACAAATTTGGCGGCAAGGCCGGAGAAAAAGAAATTGAACAAGTGATTATTGATATCGCTCGGGTGACGCGGGTGATGGCCGGGGGTAAAAGAATGCGCTTTCGAACTTGCGTGGTGGTTGGCGACCGGGCCGGAAAAGTCGGTATGGCCGTGGCCAAGGGCGCGGACGTGACAATCGCGGTGCGAAAAGCGGCGACTAAGGCCAAAAAGCATTTAATCAGCGTGCCAATTATTAACGGGACACTGCCGCATCGGACTGACGCGAAATTCGGCGCGGCAAAAATTTTAATTAAACCGGCGCCCAAAGGCACCGGCATTATCGCCGGTGGCGCGGTGCGGGTGGTTTTGGATTTGGCCGGAGTATCTGACGTGGTGGCAAAAATTTTAGGTTCCAAAAATAAAATTAATAATGTTCACGCCACTTTTCAGGCGTTAAAGTCACTTAAACGTTTGGAGCCAAAGCCAGCTAATGAGCCGGCTATGACGCGCATTTAATTTAATATTTTATGACTGAATTATCGCTTCATAATTTAAAAATTAATCCCAAGGCAAAGAAAAGAGCGGTTCGAGTGGGCCGAGGTGACGCTTCGGGTCATGGTAGTTATAGCGGCCGGGGCCTAAAAGGCCAGCGCGCCCGTTCTGGCGGAAAAAAAGGATTAAAACTCCGAGGCTTAAAACAGCTTTTGAAAAATAAACCGAAAATCGGTGGTTTTAGAAGTCTAAAGCCAAAGATGGCGGTGGTTAATCTTAGCGATCTTGAAAATAATTTTTCCGCGGGTGAAATCATTAATGCCGCTAAATTATCGGCCAAGGGTTTATTGGAAAATAAACGCAAGATTAAAATTTTAGGCGACGGCCGGCTGACTAAAAAATTAACGGTTTTAGCCGACGAATTTTCAGAATCGGCAAAAAAGGCTATAATTGAAGCAGGCGGGAATATTAAGTTAATCAAGTAAATCAAGTTAATCAAGTAAATCAAGTGTGCTGGCTAACTTAATTTAGTTGTCGGCTTGATTTACTAAAAAACTTATGTGGTGGCAAAAATTAATTCAAATTTGGAAAGTAAAAGATCTGCGCCAAAGCATTATATTCGTGATTTTAATGTTGGCGATTTTTCGGTTGGCGGCGCATATTCCCATTCCCGGAATTGACACTAACGCTTTAAAAGATTTTTTTGCCGCCAATCAGCTTTTGGGGATTATGAATATTTTATCCGGTGGGGGTATGGAAAATTTTTCCGTTGTCGCGATGGGCGTGGCCCCGTATATCACGGCTTCAATTATTTTTCAGTTATTGATTATGATTATTCCGCAGCTTGAAGAAATTTCCAAAGAAGGCGAAGCCGGACAGAGAAAAATCAATCAGTGGACCAGAATGCTCACCGTGCCTTTGGCGGCAATGCAGGGCTACGGCTTAATTGCTTTACTCCGCCAATCTTCCTCTCAAATTTTTTTGGATTTAAACCCTTGGCGATTGCTTTTGATTATTTCAACGGTGACGGCGGGAACGGTATTTTTAATGTGGTTGGGTGAATTAATTTCGGAAAAGCACGTGGGCAACGGTATTTCGCTTTTAATTTTTGCCGGTATTGTTTCGTCTTTGCCCGCCTCAATTCAGCAGACATTTTTGGTTTTTGATCAAACCCAAGCTATCAATCTTTTATTTTTCGCGGCCATCGCGGTGGTCACGATTGTTGGCGTGGTAGTGATTACCGAAGGCCAGCGCAATGTGCCGGTTTCTTACGCCAAAAGAGTGAGGGGAATGAAAATGTACGGCGGCGTGAATACGCATTTGCCTTTGCGGGTGAATATGGCTGGCGTGATTCCGATTATTTTCGCCATTTCCATTATTTTATTTCCGCCGATGATCGCCCAATTCTTTTTAACGGCGAAAACCCCGATTTTAGTCACTTTGGCCCAAAATACAATTGGTTTGTTTCAAGACCAGATTTTTTACGGTGTTTTGTATTTTTTACTGGTTTTTGGCTTTACTTATTTTTACACCGAAGTGATTTTTCATCCGGACCAAATCGCGGAAAATTTGCAGAAACAAGGCGGGTTTATTCCCGGTATTCGTCCGGGACGGCAAACCGTTGACTATTTGAAGAATACGACTAATCGGATTATTTTGGCCGGGGCTTTATTTTTAGGCGTAATCGCGGTTTTGCCTTTGGTCTTGCGGAGCTTCACCGGCATTACGACGTTAGCGGTGGGTGGCACCAGTTTGTTGATCGTGGTTTCCGTTGTGATTGAAACTTTCAAAAAAATTGAGTCGCAATTAACCATGCGCGACTATGAAGGCCTTTAATGAGTTTTTTTTCTTCCAAAAAAATTTTTAACACTTCGCAGCAAATTAAAGACGCTTTGTTTCGCCTGCAAAATTTAGATTCCCAACAGCGTCAAAGTGTTTTTTCGGCCTTAGTGAAGGAATTAGATGACGGTGGAGTAAGTGCGGAAGAAATTAAAAGAGTCGCGCGCGAGCTGCGGGAAAAAAATGAAATTTCAGAAATTGATAAAAATGAACTTTTGCAAATAATCAGCGGAAATTAAATGAATCCCGTTAGAAAGCGCGGTCGCGTATAACCGCAATTCTATCAAGGGATATCGTTTGAAACATAGTCTTAAATTAATATTTAGGAAAACGGTATTGACCGCAACCTATTTCTAATGGGATGAAAATTATTATCTTTGGTCCTCAAGGTTCAGGCAAGGGGACGCAAGCCGAATTAATCGCTCGGCGCTATCATTGGCCTTATATTTCAACCGGTGATATTTTCCGCTACCATTTAAAAAATCAGACCGAATTAGGCAAACAAGTCAATCAGTATATCCAAGAGGGCCATTTAGTGCCTGATGAATTAACCAACGAAATCATTAAAGATCGGATCCACCAACCAGACTGCGAGGTTGGTTTTGTTTTAGACGGCTACCCCAGAAATAAAAACCAATTTAATTTTTTGGATCAATTAACAAAAATTGATTTGGCCGTTGTTATTGACTTAAGCGATCAGGCAGCGGTTAAAAGATTAAGCGGCCGTTTGGCCTGCAAATGCGGTTTGAGTTATCATTTGGATTTTAATCCCCCGAAAAAACCGGGAATTTGCGATCGCTGTAGTAGTGAATTGTTTCAGCGCGATGATGATCAGCCTGAAGCGATAAAAAAGCGCCTGGAGATTTATCATCACCAAACCGAGCCGATTTTTAGCGCTTATGAAAAACAAGGAATATTGTCCAAAGTTGACGGCGCAAAATCAATTGAGGAAGTTTATCAACAAATTGAAAAGATTATTCGCCGAAGGTGAATTCCAAAATTTTGATTTTTGACTTTTGATTTTTGAATTATTTTATGATTACCCTCAAAAAACCTGAAGAAATAAAAATTTTACGCGCAGGCGGGAGGTTACTTGCGGAAATTTTGCAGGCTTTAATTAAACAAGCCAAGCCCGGCGTTAAAACTATTGATCTTGATGTTTTGGCGGAAAACATGATTTTGGAAATTGGCGGGGTGCCTTCTTTTAAAAACCATCAGGATCACGAAGACGATACCCATTTTCCGACCACGATTTGCGCGTCAGTGAATAACCAACTGGTCCACGCGCCAGCGGGCAATTATCAATTAAAAAAAGGCGATATTTTAAGCATTGATATTGGGATGAGGTATCCGGCTCAAAACGGTTTTTACACTGATTTGGCGGTCACGATTCCGATTGGCCAAATTTCGGCGGTTGCCAGAAAATTAATCAAGGTCACCGAAAAATCGTTAATGATTGGCATTAAGCAAGTCAAACCCGGCAATAATTTAGCGGATATTGGCAAAACCATTCAAGACTACGTGGAAGGTCAAGGCTTTTCCGTGGTGCGTCACTTAGTCGGCCATGGCGTGGGTTACGCGGTTCATGAAGAGCCGCGGGTGCCGAATTTTTATCAGCCGTCTCAAGCAGCCATTGAATTAAAAGAGGGGATGGTTTTGGCGATTGAGCCGATGGTTAACGTGGGTGAATCGGGCATAAAAACTTTAGACGATAATTTAACCATTGTGACGGCTGACGGCAGTTTGTGCGCGCACTTTGAACACACTATTGCCGTGACTAAAAACGGGTATCAAATTTTAACTGCAGTTTAATTATGACTATTTTAGGTATTGACTATGGGGCGAAAAAAGTTGGTTTAGCGATTTCTGATGAAAAAAAGCAGATGGCTTTGCCCCTTAAAATTTTACTAAACACCGACAACAATCAAATTTTTGATCAGATAAAAGAAATCTGCGAAAAAAATAG
>DATDWV010000119.1:0-4109 GCA_035289505.1 Patescibacteria group bacterium
TTTAGCGATTTACTGGTTTTTACGGCAATTAAAAATATCAGGCAGTTTTTGGTATGTTTTATTTTTATTGACGATTAACCCATTTGTTTTTCGCCTTAATTTGGCCAAAGCCCAGGGCCTAGTTATTTTTTTTCTTTTTATCATTTTAGCCTTAGTTTTTCGCCGGGCTTATTTAACGCTAATTTTAGGAATCACTCTTTATGTCTGGCTTTATGGCGGCTGGCCGATTTTATTTTTAATTTTTGGCGTTTATCTTTTATTAAATTTTATTTGGCCATTGATTTCCGGCCAGCGATTAATCCCCGCCAGAAAAGTAAAGAAAATTTTTTGGCAAGATTTAAATTTGGTTTTTGGCTTGGCTATCGGCATAGTTTTGGGCTTGGTTTTCAGCCCTTATTTTCCTTTTAACCTGGGTTTTTATTGGGAGCAGTCATTTAAAATTGCAATTGTCAATTATCAGCATTTAATCAATGTCGGCGGGGAGTGGTATCCTTATCTTTGGTCAGACCTGATTTTAGCCGCCTTGTCGTTTTTTTTGCTCTTAGCCTTAGCAACCGCCTTTTTTATCTTAACTTATCGCCGGCAAAATTTAGGCAGCTGGTTTTTTTTCATTTTAACCCTGGTCTTTTTCGCCCTGACTTTAAAGTCGCTGCGTTACGTGGAATATTTTATCCCCTTTGGCTTGGTTTTTTCCGCCTTAAGTTTGCCTGAACTTTGGCGCCAGTTAAAAAATAAACTGCGGCCGCATTTTTCTTTAAAATTAATTTGGTTTTCTCCTTTATTGCTTTTAATTTTGCTTTCCCCGATTTTTTATCAAGATTTAAAAGAGGTTAAAACTGCTTATCAAAACGGATTTGCTTTTGATCAATTTTTGCCGGCGGCGAGGTGGCTGGCCGAAAATTCATTGGTGGGCGACATTGTTTTTCACAGCGATTGGGACGAATTTCCGCTTTTGTTTTTTCACAATGACCTTAATTACTATTTAGTCGGACTGGATCCCACGTTTATGTATAATAATAAGCCGAATTTATATCGCGATTGGTCAAAGGTGACAACCGGCGAGGAAACCGAAAACCTGTACCCGATTATTAAAAATATTTTCGGTGCCCGTTACGTTTTTGTTGATGCCAGAGACCATTACGGTTTAATTCGTAATTTAGAAAATAACATTAATTTTGAAGAGGTCTTTTCTGACAATGAATCAAGGATTTTTCAGGTTAGATAGCTGTTTTTATCCAATTTTTCCAGCTTCTAATTTTGAAGCTGGTTTTTCGCTAATATGACTAAAGTTTTAATTGCCGTTCCGGCCCATAACGAGGAAAAAATTTTAAGGGATAATGTTTTGGCGATTTTTAATTTTTGCGAAAAAAATTTAAATTTTGATTGGCAAATTGTCATTGCCGACAACTCTTCAACAGACCAAACTTCTGAAATTGGCCAAGATTTAGCGCAAAAATATCCTGGCCGCGTTACTTATTTTTTTGTTGATAAAAAAGGCAAGGGCCTAGCGATTAAAAGCGCTTGGCAAAATTTTTCTTCGGACATTTATTGTTTTATGGATGCGGATTTAGCCACTGATTTATCTGGTTTGCCTAATTTGATTTCAAAAATTCAGGCAGGCAATGATTTGGCTTTGGGCAATCGCTTTGATTCGCATTCTCGGGTTAAGCGCTCAGTTGCCCGCCGAATTTTTTCTCGTCTTTATCATTTATTTTTAAAATACTATTTGCGGGTTAAAATTAATGACGCGCCCTGCGGCTTCAAAGCGATTAATCAAAAAGTGAAAACCGAACTTTTGCCGCAAGTGAAAAATGAAGACTGGTTTTTTGATTCGGAATTAGCAATTTTGGCGGAAAAAAAAGCCTACCCGGTGGCGGAAGTGCCGATTGTTTGGTATGACCAGCGAGCGAGACAAGATAAAAGCCGGGTGAAAATAATTTCTTTGGGGTTTAATTATTTTAAAGAGGTCATTAAGTTAAAAAAGCGGTTATGAAAAAACGTTACCTTTTAATTTTATTAGCGATTGCCGGACTGGGCTTTTATTTGCGGTTTAAAAATTTAGATCAGCCGTATTTATGGCAAGATGAGGCGGAAAGCGCGATTTATGCCTTGCAAATTTTAGAAACTGGTTATCCTCATTCGGAATTTCGCGGTGAAACGTTATATGAAAATAAACTTTTATTTTTAGGCGACGGCGAAAAATATCAATACCAGTCCACTAATTTTTTTGGTTCAAAATATGAAAAAAACAAGGGTTGGCTGCCTTATTATTTAATGGCGTTGTCTTTTAAGGCCTTGGGAGTTGATAATTTTAGCGCCCGCCTGCCTTCAGTTTTAATTTCCGTTTTAACGATAATTTTAATTTATTTTTTGGCGAAAGAATTTTTTTCTTCCACGTTTAGTTTATGCGCCGCTTTTTTATACGCGATAAATTACGCGGCGATTTATTATGAACGCCAAGCCCGTTATTATTCTTTAGAAATTTTTTTGGTGATTTTAAGCCTTTATTTATTTTATCTTTTTTTAAAAACAAAAAAAGACAAATTTCTTTTTTTAACAAGCGTCGGCTTAATTTTACTTTTTCACACCCACATTGTCATTTTTTTGACTATGGCCGTTTTTTTCGCTGGGTATTATTTTTATAAAAATCCGGGTTTATTAATTTTGAAAAACAAAATTTTTTGGCTTTCGGCAATATTTTTTTTAGCTTCAACAATCCCCTGGTTAATTCTGGTTAATTTTTTGGAAATTTTCAGTTACGCGCTTATTAATTTTTATGATAAGTTGGTGATTTTAATTTTTATTATTTTTAATTTATTTTTGCTTTTAGCAATAAAATTTTTATATCAATACGTTGTTGGTCGTAAAATAAATTTAGATATAGTTGCCCAAAAATTTATTTATCTGATCCTCTTTTTAATCTTTGGAATTTTTACTACGTCATTATTTTTACCGGAAGAGTCTTTGGCCAGTCGGTCTTTTGTTTGGACTTTGCCAATTTTATTAATTTTTTTGGTTTATTGTTTTATAATTTTTTTAAAAACCGGATTTAAATTTATCTCCATTGTTTTATTTAGTTTTTTTCTTACTTGGTTTTTATTTTTCTTTTCACCTTTTGGTTTTATTCAAGCAAAACAGGCCGAAATTTTTAAAAGTGCATGGGTTGAGGCATTGATAAACTATTTGAAGCTAAAAAGAGTGCCAACTACGACTTTAATTTTGACCAGCCATGACCAATTTTCTTTAATGTTTTATAGCGATTATGCCGCTCAATTAATTTGGCCTATCAACTGTTCTTACCTTAAAAACTATCCATCGCGATTAATCTTTGCCACTAAAGGTAAAATTAATCCGGTGTCATTTGGTTTTAACTATTTCGGCGAGCAAGCGCCAGATAAGTTTTTTGAATTATTCAATTGTTTTACCTATGATAAAAATTGCCAAACCGCGGAAAATCAAGAGGTTACAATTTATGATTGCCGGCCCAAGGAGGAACCGAAATGATGTCCGGGCATTTGAAAGGCGATAAAAAGATTATTGCGGTTTTGCCGGCTTATAATGCCGCTAAAACTCTGGAAGCAACCCTTAATGATATCCCCAAAGATTGGGTGGATGAAATCATTTTGGTTGACGATGCGAGCTCTGACCACACGGCGGAATTGGCCGAAAGTTTAAATTTAAAAACCTTTGTTCACGAGCGCAATTTGGGTTATGGCGCGAATCAAAAAACTTGTTATCGGCAAGCGCTTGTTGCTGGCGCGGAAATCGTGGTTATGGTTCATCCGGATCATCAATACGACCCGCATTTTATCCCCCAAATCATCGGCCCGATTTTAAAGGGCGAATGCGACGCCTGTTTTGGTTCGCGGATGATTTGGCACGGCGCGGCCTTGGCCGGCGGCATGCCGGCCTGGAAATATTTGGCCAATATTATTTTAACCAAAATTGAAAACTGGTTTTTAAGATTAAATTTGACCGAATACCATTCGGGTTTTCGGGCGTATAGTCGGCAGGTTTTGACTGTCGTGCCCTTTGAATCAAATTCCAATGATTTTGTCTTTGACACGGAAATTATCGTTCAACTGGTAATTAATAATTTTCGGATTAAA
>DATDWV010000120.1:0-3422 GCA_035289505.1 Patescibacteria group bacterium
CACCCCGATTGACGCGGTTGATCGGATAAAACCGCCGCCAATGGCTAAACCGACTTTTTTTCTTTGAAAATTATTACTTTCCGGCGTGTTCATAAAGCAAATCAATCATTTTTTGGTTAGCGTTATTAATCATCATTTTGCCGATATTGCGGCTGAAATTCATCAAAAGATTTTGATCAAACAAAACTTTTTTAACAATTTCCAAAAAATCTTCAGCATTAATTTTATTTTCCGAAATAACCAAAGCCGCGTTGTTTCGCTTAAACTCTTGGGCATTGGCCTCCTGATGGCTTTTTGCCATGGGCATAATTATGACCGGCAATTTATTGGCGGCTAACTCGGTTAACACTGACATGCCGCCGCGGCTCACCGCTAAGTCAGAAATCGCGTAAGCGTCTTTTAACTCTTCATGCAAAAAATCATAAGGATGATAATTGGGATGACTGAATTCTTTGTTGATTTTATTGCCGGTTAAATGAATGATTTGGCAAAATTGAACCAGCTCTTCAATTTTATCCAAGACCAATTGATTTAAATTTAAAGCTCCGGTCCCCCCGCCAATAATCAAAATCGTTGGCAAATTATTTTTTAAATTAAACTGATTTAAGGCATTTTCCCTATTGCCCGATAAAACTTCCGCCCGAACCGGATTGCCGATTAATTTTGTTTTTTTCGGCGGAAAGTCTTTTAAAGAAGATTCAAAAGTGACGGTAATGATTTTGGCGAAAGGCGCCATTAATTTATTGGCTAAGCCGACAATCACATCCTGCTGATGAACTAAAATCGGCCGGCGCAAAAGCCAAGCCGCCCAAACCACCGGCACACCGACAAAGCCGCCGGCGACAATGACTAAATCCGGTTTAAATTTAAAAAGAATAAAAATCGACTGGATTAAACCGAACGTGACGAAAATCGGATCAAAGAAGTTTTGCCAGTTGAAATAACGTCTTAATTTACCGGCAAAAATTTTTTTAATCTGTATTTGACTGCTTTGAATCATCTGTCCTTCCGGCCCATTTCTGGTTGCTAACCACAAAAAATCCGCCGCTGGCTGGATTTTTTTTAAATCTTGATAAATCGCGATTAACGGGCTGACTGAACCAAGCGTTCCGCCCCCGGAAAAGACAATTTTCATGTTTTAAAAATAGCAAATTTTTCAATAAAAATCAAGTCCTAAAAAAAATTTCTTGACAAACTACGTTGGATATGCTATGGTAAATTGTCCATAGAAATAGCATATTGCAAATCATAGTTGGTTTTCAAAATGCTGTTCCTATTAGAAAGGATATAGCCGTCTTGTCCGGACGAATTCGGATAAATCAACAAGAGGAGGTAGAAAATGACCCAGTCATTGTGTTCGTCGTATGAAGAGCTAGTTCGAGACCATGCTGTGGCCGCAGACCTATACGCCAAGTATTGGGCGCATTCCGAGTCGCGTCCGGAAGGTATGTCAGATGAAGAGGCAGGATATTTTTTACTTCTTCACACCGGAATGCTCTATCGCTACACCGGCGACAGTAAACCCATCAAAATACTGCGGGCACTTGAGTTTGCAAAACGAGAGCGGCTCGTATGTGCGGCTTGCCATTTCCTCGCGGCGGCCGACTACGCGGAGAAAGCTAAGCAACTTGCGGTCGCGGCAGAAACCGATGAAGCGGCCGAAGAAGAGTTCGAGCAGTACGTCTACGAGCGCGATCAGGTTGATACGCTTATGCGTACAATCCAGCTCTTCAGCAATGACGTGCTTCAGTCTTCAAATACTGCGGGTAAGGCGTACGAGGAAGCTCTGCAGGTTGAACTTGCTCTTGATACCGTACTCGAGGAACATCCGGGCGTAACGGCTACTTGTTCACAAACCGTTCTCGGTTTGAAAGAATATGTCGTAGTCGACGGCGACAATTCACACGCATGGTGGTTTTTTCGCCTCGAACAAATCATGCGAAACGTGTTAGCGCCAAGCGATGTCGAGATACTAATTGCAAGTCATGCTCGATAAAAAAATATAATAAAGGCAACTAACACAATACAAGTTCTTTCGGCAATCTTCATCATCTAAGAGCGATCCATTCCACAACAACGAATCGCTCTTTTTCTTTACAGAATGCCCTTGGCCTAATTAGAAGAAATGACGAATTTATAATTTCTAATTAAGCGCCAATGACCAATGACGAAATAACCAAAAGCTAATTAATTGGACATTGGGGCATTAGTCCGCCAACTGGCGGATAGAAATTAGTTATTAGGAATTAGAAATTTTTTTGACGATTAACTTTTCCTTGAGATATTGGCTAAAATTCCGGTTGCCGCCAAAAGCGTGGCTAAAGCCGTGCCGCCATAACTGATAAAAGGCAAGGGAATACCAGTTAAGGGCAGAAGCCCAAGCATAGCGCCAATATTAAAAAATGCTTGAAAAATAAACCAAGAAATAATGCCTGCGACCACTAATTTGGCGTAATCGTCATTCAAACTAAAAGCCAATTTAAAACCGCGAATTGCCAAAAAGACAAAAATGGAAATTAAAATAACGCAAACAATAAAGCCGAGTTCCTCGGCAATCACGGCGAAAATTGAATCACCGATCACTTCCGGCAGATAAACGAATTTTTGCCGCGACTGGCCAAAACCCAAGCCAAACCAGCCGCCTGAGCCAATTGCTAAAAAGGCCTGATTGATGTGATAGCCAATCCCCTGCGGATCAATTTCCGGATTTAAAAAAGTTAAGAACCGAGCCGCCCGATAAGGCGCCTGAATAATTAACATGGCGAAAATGCCTAATCCAGCCAAGCCTAAACCAACGATATGGCTGATTTTTCCGCCCGCGGCAAAATAAATAGTCAGGGCAATCACCGACACCACCACTAACGTGCCGATATCCGGCTGAAGAATAATCGGCAAAGAAATTAATCCTAAAATAAAAGCAAAGGGCACTAAACCGTTCCAAAATTCGGAATTTCTTTCTTGTCCCCGATAAGAAAGCCAGCCGGCTAAAGATAAAATTAAAAGCAATTTGGCGATCTCTGAAGTCTGAACGGAAATATTAAAAACTTTAATCCAACTTTTGGTTTCTCCCGAGCTTAGACTTAAATTTGGAATAAAAACTAAAGACAATAGAATCAAAGCTAAAATAAAAAAACTAACGGAAAATTTTTCCAGCCGACGATAATTAAATCGGCTAAAAAAATAAAAAAACACCAGGCCGGGAATGAAACCATTGGTTAACTGATGGCGAAAAAAATAATAAGCGTCATTTTTTTCCCGAAAACCTTTAATGTTGGAGGCGGAAGTGAGAAAAATTAAACCAAACAAAACGAGAAAAAAAATCGCGCCGATCAGGACGTAATCAAATTTACCGAAATTGTTTTTTTTAAAATGAAAAAAACGAAGCAAACGATTTCTTTTTCTTTGGGCGGAAAAAACGCGCA
>DATDWV010000121.1:0-3502 GCA_035289505.1 Patescibacteria group bacterium
AATATCGCCTTCTTCAAAGACGGCCAGGCTGGTGGTAGAACCGCCGATATTGACTACTGCAACGCCCAGTTCTTTTTGTCGACTGGTTAAAACCGCTTCGGAAGTGGCCAGAATGGACAGGACAAGGTCTTCAATATTGAGGCCGGTGCGATAGACGGCTTTGGTCAAGTTTTTAATTTGGGAACTCAACCCTTGGATAATCTGGGTTTCAACTTCAATGCGGACACCGGTCATGCCCAAGGGGTCCTTGATACCCGGCTGACCATCAACGGTAAAACTTTTGGGAATAACGTGTAAAATTTCATAATTCGGCGGCGTCGCGACCGTCCGGGCCGCCTCAATTGAACGTTCTACGTCGTCTTCGGAAATTTCCCCGTCCGCTCTGGCCACCGCCACCACGCCCCGGCTTTCTTGGGAAATGATGTGAGCACCAGAAATCCCCACCCAAACATTTTGAATCGGCACCCCGATCATTCGCTCCGCTTTTTCCAGACAAGCCGAAACCGAAGACACCGCGTCTTCCAAGCTGCTGATAATGCCTTTACTGATGCCTTCAGCCGGCACTTCGGCTGAGCCAATAATATGAATTTTTTCCGCGCCCGCGGCCAATTGCCCCACGGCCAAGCGAATCATGGTTGAACCGACGTCCAAGCCGGCGATCAAATCTTTTTCTGGCATAAATTTAAATTAAAAACAAAAAAACAAGAAAGCGCTTTAAAAATTTAGTCTTTAAAATAAGTTTTCTTGTTTTTGTTTTATTTTTTGTTTTTAGCGACTAACCAAATTTTAACACGAAATGAGCGAAATTCCAAATTTCAAATCCTAAATCCCAATCTTTGATCTGTCATTGCGACCCCGCAGCCGCGGGGGAAGCAATCCAGTCTAAATAATGCAGAGATTGCTTCGTCGTCACTTCGTTCCTCCTCGCAATGACATTAGGTTAATTTGAGATTTGTAATTTGGTGCTTTAACTAAATTATTTTATGTTTATACCGCTTAATAATTCTTTCCGTTAGCCTTTCCATTACTTCCGCTTGCTTTTTAGTTTCGTCATTATAACCCAAAAGATGCAAAAATCCATGAATTAAAAGCCAAGCTAATTCTGTCTCTAATTTATGGCCTAAAATCTTTGCTTGGGAAACGGCTTTTGGATAACAAATGATAATCTCGCCTAAATAATTAGGGGCATTGCCCATTGAAACGTCATTTTCGGCAAAACTTAAAACATCAGTCACTTTATTTTTACCGCGAAAAGCGGTGTTTAATTTTTTCATCTCGGTTGCACCGACTAGGGCAAGCGAAATTTCGTAATTTTTTTTAATCTTTAAAGTTTGAACGCATTTTTTGAGCCAAAATTCCCAAAATCTTTTCGGAATTTTTTTGCCGCTTTTCTGATTAACTTCAAAATAGATCATTTGATTCACTTGACTCTAAAGCTCTTGACCATCACCTGAAAAGTGATTAAAAAATTAAGTTCGGTAAAGTTTCCGCTGTTGTAAGTAATCAGATAAATTCTGCTGGCGTCATTATTTTTCATTAAATAATAACTTTGATTATCCGGATGGCGTAAACCCGTCAAATTATTAATGCTCACCCGAGTCACGGTCTGAAAATCAACGCCGGGAAATTGTTCCTGATACCAATTATTTAAAGTTTTATTGCCCGCTTGATTAATAATTAAAATTTCAACAAACTCGCCGGTGTCAGAAGTGAATAAAACTTCGTTTTTTTGATTATCAGCTTCTCTTAAAGTCCAAGCTGACGGATAAATTATTGAATAATTAGGATGACGATAAGTGGAAAATAAACTTGAAGCTGACAAAGGAGCGGCGGCTTTGGTTGGATCATAAAAAACTAAAAGTTCGGAGCCGTCCGAATAAGTGTCGTTGTCGCTGTCGCTTGCCTGCGCATTTGTGCCAAATAAATTTTCTTCCGCTTCAGTCAGGCCGTCGCCGTCTGAATCAGACGCCAGCGACAGCGGTGTCAAACTTTCAATTGGCGCCAGATTAGCATTAACATTGATATTCTGGTTAAAATTAGCGTTAAGATTAACATTGGTAGTAGTGGCTTGAGTTAAATCCGGAGTTGAAGTCGCTAAATTAAGATTGGCGTTCAAATTGATATTTTGATTTAAATTCTGGTTTCCGGTCAGAGCTTTGTTGATGTTTAAATTAAGCGGCTGGTTTAAAGTGATTTCCGGCTGTTCTGCCTTCTGCAAATTAAAATTAAGATAAATCGCCGCAACAATCAATCCGCCCAAAACTAAAATAATAGCGACAATCATGATAATTAAAGGCATCTTTTTTTTCTTGGGCGGACGATAAAAACGCTCGGGCATAACATGAATCCGAGCCGCCAATTCGCCGTTGGCCGCAGGCGTTTTTTCTTTTTTTGTTTTTTCTTTTGGTTTGCCGAACATAAGAAAATAAGTCAAAAGGCAAAGGTTAAAAGTTAAAATTCAAAATTATTGCTGAATCTCAAGCAGCCTGCCCGGGCCTTTGGGATCATAGCCGACGCGCACTTCCGCGCCGTCAAGATAACTGTCGCCGTCGGTATCTGAATTATTCGGATCAGTTTCAAAAACTTTGGTTTCATCGCGATCAGTTAGGCCGTCGTTGTCACTGTCCACCTGAATTGGGCTGGTGCCATAAAGCGCTTCTTCTTCGTCAGTTAAGCCGTCTAAATCGCTGTCCATGGGCTGTACCGCCTGATTAGACAAATCAGCATTAACATTCGCGTTGGTTTCAGTGTTAATATTTGAAGCCTCTTGGTTGGTATTAATATTTTGATTTAAATTAGCGGCTGATTGATTAGTTGCTGAAGTCCCCTGATCAATTGCGGCCGGTTTTAAAAACATTTTATAGCCATACCGGCCGGCTACGGCGGCCACGCCGCCAATGACAATAATCAAGCCAGCGGCGACAAAAATTTTTCGGTATTGCTTGACAATCGGCTCTTTGGTTTCGGGTTTAGCCGATGGAGCCATGGCTGGCGGCACGGTCAAACTTGGCGCTTGGCTTGGCCCTTTAACTTGAGCTTGAGTCATATCAACATCCCCTAAAATGTCTTCGGGTTCGGCGCCCAAGGCTATTGGTTTTGGTTCAGGCGCAGGCGGAGTCGGTGGCGTAGGCATTGCGGGCATTATTGGTTTTGGCGATTGGGACGGATTCATTCCCCCGCCGGCTTGGGTGGTGGGTAAATTTTGCGGTGGTTGGTCAATCATAAATTTTGAAATTAATTTTAAAAATTATTTTTTAAATAATGAGACAAACCAAGCGATAATCTTATTATACCATGAAATTTTTTCCGGTAACGCAGTTTCGTCAAAAGCCGCGCCAGCCACCATTCCGGCGGCTGATGAATTCAAGGCGGTCGGACAACCAGTATGAATCGCCGGATCATTATCATTACAGTCCGCCCCATTTTCGGTGCCGGTGCAGGTTGAATTCCAATAGCCGTCGCCATCAGTATCACAAGCCGGACAATAATTAAATTTAACATT
>DATDWV010000122.1:0-4121 GCA_035289505.1 Patescibacteria group bacterium
AAACAAAGGGATATATTTGACCGCTTATACGGCCGGGGATAAAAAGAGAAGAGGAGAGCTGATTGATTTAATCAAAAAAACTGAATTAAATTCGGTTGTGATTGATCTGAAAGATTACAGCGGCCGGATTTTTTTTGATACTGACATTGCCTTGGCCAATCAAATTCAATCCGAAGACATCAGAATTCCCGATTTGGCTGAATTAGTCAAAGACTTGAAAAAAGAGGGGATTTATCCGATTGCCCGAATCGTGGTTTTTCAAGATCCTTATTTGGCCCAAAAAATGCCGGCGATTGCCTTAAAAAACAAAACCGGCGGTGTGTGGCGCGATTATAAAGGCTTAAATTGGGTTGATCCCACTCAAAAATTAGTTTGGGATTATAATTTGGATTTAGCCAAAGAAGCGGCGAAATTGGGTTTTTCTGAAATTAATTTTGATTATATCCGTTTTCCATCAGACGGAGACATTAAACAAATCGTTTACGCCGATTTGCCGAATAACGACAAAAATTTGGTGATGGCGAATTTTTATCAATATCTAAGCGAGACTTTGGTGTTTTATCCGGTTTTAACTTCGGCTGATTTATTCGGCATGACTTTGTGGCGAAGCGATGGCCTAAATATCGGCCAGCGCTTTGAAGACGCGGTGCCTTATTTTGATTTTATTTCACCCATGGTTTATCCTTCGCATTATCCGCCGAATTTTGAGGGTTTTGCCAATCCAGCCGAACACCCCTATGAAGTTGTTTACCGAAGTTTAATCAAGGCTAAGGGTAAAATCGGCCCAAATCAGGCGATTTTGCGGCCATGGCTGCAGGACTTTGATTTAGGCGCGGAATACACGCCTGAAATGATTAGAGCGCAAATTAAGGCCTCAAATGATAGCGGCGGGCTGGGATGGCTTTTATGGAACGCGAGTAATCATTATACAAAAGAGAGTTTAGAATTAAATCTTGACAATTAAAATTTTTTATTTTGTAATTTACAATTTATCGTTGTGGATAAGTTGGGTATTATTTTGGTTGTGGACTTTAAATAATTTTGCTAAACTAATTCTTACCTACCGAAAGTTAATCAATTTAATTTAGAAATCAAGAGATCGGTTAGCGAACAAATCAGTAAAAAAGAAACAAAAACAAAAAAACGCCAATTAATTTTAACCTGTTTTTTAGTTTAAAGTTTAACGTGATCATGGGGGGTTAAAAAATAATTGGTTTTTTATTATTAACCCAATCGTAACTTACTAGTTATAAACATTCCTAAAGGTCGACTTTATCATTAATTTGATAAAGAAAAAATTTAAGTGGCTTGCCCTTTTAGTCAAAAATTTTAGGGCAAGCTTAAAGCCAAAAATATTTTTTGGCTTTGGGGTAAGTTACTTAAACCCGCTTAAATAAAAATTAAGCGGGAATAAAAGGAGAAAAAAACTATGAAAAAAGTCTTATTAGTGGTCGGCGCTTTTGCCATTGCTTTGGCCACGGTGCCGATGTTCGCCGCTTTTGAAGCGCACGTGATTAACGTCACGGCGCGGATTGAAAACGCTTTGAATGTCAACACCGAGCCGATCAGCTTTGGCACGGTTTTCCCAGAAGAATTTTTGTTTCGGAATTTTACGATGCGTTTAAGTGATTCTTTTTTGGCTGATCAAGACGCCAATGACGTTGAATACGTGATTAAGCAAAAGCCAAAATGCGCTGATGACGCCTTAAATCCGACGGAATATAGCCGCGTCACCGAAGACGAACGAGGTAATTTCATTTGCGAAAATGAAAATCACGTGATTTTGCCTGTTTTGTGCCCTTATCTTTCCAAGCACAGTTTAGATCAGGATAGCAATGACGGCTTTATTAACGCCGGCCATGGCAGTATTGACTGGACGCCAACGGACACCGAATCAACCAAAGTCGCCGGAGTTTTGATTAAGTCTCAACAAGATATTTCAGATAGCTGGCTGATTGATTTGTTCGTGCCTTGCTTTGAAGGTCAGTGCGCCCAAGACAATTTAGTGCCGGCGCAATATCAGCAGCCCAAAGAAAACGAACATAAAGTTTTCGGCTGCGATCTTTGGATTGAAGTCACTGGGATTAGCCGACTAAGCGATCAAGTGGATTAATTTGAATTGATTATTGATGAACGCCTTTTCTTTCCACTTAAGAGCGGAAAGAAAAGGCAGTATTAATAATTAATTTTAAATGAAAGGTTTTTGAAACTTATGAAAAAAATATTATTAGTTATTTCGGCTTTTGCCATTGCTTTGGCCACGGTGCCGATGTTCGCCGCTTTTGAGGCGCACGTGGTTAACGTCACGGCCAAAGTGGAAAACGCGCTTTCGGTCAACGCCTCGCCGATTAAATTCGGCTCGGTTTATCCGCAAGAGCGGCGCTATTCGCGGATCATTAATATTCATCCGACTTCGGCTTTTCGCAATAACCCAAGACTGGAATGGATTTCGTACGTGATTAAACAAAAACCAAAGCCAAAAGTTGATCGGGATGAAATTATTTTTCCGAGCACCAACCCCGGCGGCATTTCCGCTCATGAATATTGTTTGAATAACGCGCCACAAACTTATGACGCGCAAAGCGAATACGCGACTTATTGCTTTCCCAGCCTTTGTCCGTATCTTTCCAAAGAAAAAGTGATTACCGATCCGGTCGGTGAGCCGCAAATTGAAAACGGACCGATGAACGTGCCTTGGGAGCAAAGGGAAATTCACACCGAATACGGCGTGACGGCGTTTCATGATCCCTCTGACCCGCGTTTTTGGGCCTCCGGCTGGGTGCGTTATTACGGCCAGGATTGGTGGCGCTTGGATTTGGCCGTGCCTTGTTTTGACGGTGAATGCGCCCAGGATTGGCCTGATTTTGTCCGGGCAACCAGCCAAAACCCGGAAATTGACCCGGCAAATTATGTTTTGCCCCAAAGTTTGCGCGGCCAGGTTTTTGGCTGCGATATTTGGATTGAAGTTACAGGCTTTGAATCAAAGCCGATTTAGCCTGATTTTAATTAATTAAATATTTTTATGGATTCAGAAACACAAAATCAACCAACAAGTCAGGAAAAAAATCCAACGGAAATAAAAAAACGCAAATGGCCAAAAGGAAAAATTATCGTTTTAATCATCGCTTTAATTATTGTTTGGCTTTTCGCGGTTCAGATTATGGCCGCTGACCGCTATCAAGCCGTGGTTAAAGTGGCAGGCGGAGAAAATCAATTGGGCATTAATCCCTTAAGCGATAAGCTTGATTTCGGCGAATTGTCGCGGGACAACGGCGCCAGCCGCTTTGTCACTTTAAGCGCCAAAGGCGAGTGCCGCTTTTGTTTAAGCGGCGGGGAAAAATTCATTATGATTTGGCAATTCGGCGAAATTTCGGATTTAATTAAAATCAGCAAAAATAATTTTGTTTTAAAACCAAACGAAGATCAAAGAATTGAATTTAGCCTTTACGTGCCGGTTTCCGCGCAAGAACGAGAATATCGAGGCCAAGTTTGGGTATTTAAATTGCCTAAATTGTTTTAAAAAATGCCGCCTACGAAAAAAGGGTTGTTGAAAAAAACAATTAATTTTATCCTTTATTTGGTTTTTGTCGTCGGTTTAGTTTATTTTACCCCGAAATTGTTAAGTTACGGCTTAAAAACTCAATATCCGATGGCGGCGATTACTTCCGGGTCAATGTGGCCGGTTCTGAAAAAAGGGGATTTGGTTTTTATCCAAGGCATTAATCCGAAAGAAATAATGATCGGGGACATTGTCGTTTATACCAACGTGAAAAATACTTTTACCATTCACCGGATCATTGAATTAGGCGCTGAAACTTTGGTGACCAAAGGCGACGCCAATAATACGCCGGACGCGCCGATTCGCTACGAAAATATTGTCGGCCGGCTTTATAAAATCGGGGATTGGGAAGCGCGTATTCCCAAATTAGGGTTAATCAGCACTTTTATCAGCCAATATGTCCAAAAAAATGGCTAAAAAAATTGAAATGATTTTAATTAGGTTTTTTAAAATTTTAGGCAAAGCCTTGTTGACCGTGGTTTTGATTTTGTTTTTAATTGTCGGCCAAGCCAGCCCTTTTAGTGCTTTTGAGGCCCATGTCATTGATGTCACGGCTAGAGT
This sequence comes from Patescibacteria group bacterium, assembly GCA_035289505.1. Lineage (GTDB taxonomy): Bacteria > Patescibacteriota > Patescibacteriia > Buchananbacterales > UBA6539 > HO2-39-17. The sequence goes on from DATDWV010000122.1 coordinate 4,121, forward strand.
G